>NZ_JAMXSP010000019.1:0-62131 GCF_025457485.1 Hallella absiana | reverse complement strand
GCTTGTTTATTTTTGCAACACTAAGATAAGTGAATTCTTCGACATGGCAAAATCCTGGGCAACTTTTTGTTGCTCAGGTACTTAAAAAGTTATATTTGTAATAGTGTTGCGGAATTAAGGGTTAAAAATAAGCAAGACACAAAAGAGAAGCGTCTCGTAATGTTCAACCGGTGAAGGGATTTTCTTTTCGCCAAAACATTACAGACTATGGGTAAAAGCAGAAAGAAGATGGTTGGGGAAATAAGAGTTAACTGACCTGTCAACTAACTGAAATAGTAATTTTAGGAATAAAAAAATCCCTATTTGTGCCTTTTCTATTCAAATTCTGACCCAACCCCATGAAACCCTTGCTATAATGCAAGTCGATTCTCGCAGTGGCGTATATATTTTCTCGCGGAGCCGCGGAGATAATCGAGCCACGGGGTTATTGCTTCTGAGAATTAGAGCACGCAGAGAGAGACCTTCGGTCTTGGGAGAAGTTCACAGAGATTAACCAACACTGTTCTCGCAGTATATCTCTTCATACGCTCCACATACTCTCCACATAGACCGAAGGTCTCTCTGCGCTCTCCTCATAAGGCCGAAGGCCTCTCAGCGATCTCAGCCTCTCACACGTATCATCTCTGCGGCTCAATCATCTCTGCGACTCTGTGTGAAAAGTCTGATGATCAAGGGCAGCATTGGGTCTCAATATAAAAGTGACGAAGTCAGGAGGTTTAGTTTAGGTTATGGATATTTAATATGGGAATAAACTAAACTGCACCATGTTCAAACTTATCTGCCCCTTTCTCCTTCTTTTTTGGACGGCACACAAATCAAATGTTACGCGGAATCGTGGAACTCGTAAAAACATTCTACAGAGCATCAAATACATGGCGATTATCCCCTTATCTACATGACGCTCCTTGCTTTATTCTGTTGTATATTCAAACCAATCAAAATCTGCATATCCGGCTTCACCCTGGGCAAACAAGCCAAGCATCACGCCTGTGAACCCGCCTATCACCTCGGTTGAAAGATAGCGGAAGTCCATCTTGGCGAGTGTAGCGAACGATTTGCCATCGGTAGAAACTTGCATGTAGTAATAGTCCTTGTCGGAACTGATGCGTATGTAAGCCTGAGCGTCTTTCAGTTCAACGGGTTGGCCGGTATGGCTGAGTGTTCCCACACGGATGTTCGACTTGGCAAATAGTCTTCCGTTCTTTCGTTCTACCATCACATCATAATGATTCAGGGGGGCTGCATAGGCCGTGATTCCTGCCTGAGAGCCTTCCGCCAGATGGGATGCGTCGATGAGTGAAGTGGCGCTGAAACGTAACTCAGTCTGACGTCTTGCCACGAAAGTGGGCGATGTGGCTGCATCGAGAGGCGTAGAAGTGGTATGCAGACGTAACCAACCTTCGCGCTCGGTGAGTGAGTAGCGGGAATAATTGGGATTGCCGATGCTCATCCATCCCCAAGGCAATCCGATGCTGCTGTAGCTGTCGGCAGGCACATCGCGCTTGACATATTTGAACTCTTCACGAACAGGGTCAAGGGGCATTGGGACTTGGGGTAGGGTGTTGCACTTCATGTCGATGGCGATAGTGCCGTTGCCATTGACCACTGGCCATTCATTCTTGTTCCAACGTACAGGAGCAAGCATTGTCTCGCGTCCCATCACATGCAAGAGGTAACCGCTGGTGCGATAACCCAGACATATCATCCACCATGAGGAGTCGGGCGCTTGTATGAGGTCTGCATGTCCGAGTCCTTGAATATTACTGTTCTGCATCTTCATACTGAAATGCGTCAGGATGGGGTTGGCAGGGTTCGGTTCGTAGGGCCCGAACAGAGAGCGGCTTCGCAAGATATTGACGTGGTGACCATGTTCCGTGCCGCCTTCGGCAAGCATCATGTAATAATAGCCGTCTTTTTTGTATATGTGTGGCCCTTCAGGATAGCGTCCGCCGAGCCCCGTTCCCAAGTGATGGACATTGCCTATGCGCTTACCGGTACGTATGTCTATTTCGCAGATGTTGATTTCACCCGGCTTGATTCCTGGCCGAGTTTCGTCTGCTGCCGCTTTCCATAAGAAATAGCATTTTCCTTCGTCCCAGAAGAGCGTAGGGTCGCAACTGCCGAGGGCGAAGTCTATGAAGATGGGGTCTGACCATTCTTTTGAGGGGTTGTCTGTCCATACGTAGAAATGGCGACGTGATGGGAAAATCGTAGTCACCATGTAATAGCGGCCCTCGTGGTAGCGGATGGTTGGGGCATAGATGCCCGCATTAGTCCAACCCAGTTCTGGCTGGTTCTGTGTGTAAAGCCCCGAGAGGTCAAGCTGCGACTTGCGCGAGAGGCAATTACCTACCTGTTCCCAGTGTATCAAGTCTTTGCTGTGGAAGACTGGTACTCCCGGGAAATACTGAAACGTGCTGTTCACAAGGTAGAAATCCTTGCCGTCAGTACACACACTTGGGTCTGCATGAAAGCCGGGAAGCACAGGGTTGCGATATCCCTGAGCCTGGATGTTCAAAGACGCTATAACAACGATAGAGATTATGAATAAAAGTTTCTTCATAATTGTTTATTCTTTGCCGTGATAGGATGGATGTTCATTATCAGGATTAATAACTAACTTCTCAACGACGATTTCCGGGTCTATCATAACAACTTTAACGGTATGATAGCCTTCTGTAGGTATGTCGAGGTCGATGCTGAGCCATCGGAGATTGTCAAACACCTCGTTGCGCATACGTTGACGGGTACCAGACAGATAGATGTCGCTTGCAGGTTGAGGCAGTGGTTTCAGCACCTTCGAACGTGCTATATTCTCTTTTGTATATTCGTTGAAGGTGTCCACATAGCCTTGTCGGGCATCAATAGTCTGCATCTTGCCGTCATCGACACGAATGCCAATACGGAGTCCGCGTGCAGGGTTAACATCGTTGGTGGGCAAGATTCCCAGAGCAAGTTTCTGTCTCCCAGATTGTGAGAAGTTGATGTCATATTCCAATGTGGCACCATCACCCAAAGGACGGCTTTTTGCCGTGACAGGTTCAATGCCCATATTACCCTTGCCGCGTCCCAGTCCTGGCAGAAACACCCAGCGGGCATCATCTGTGGCTGTTCTGCGTGTGTAGTCATATGCCATGATGGCTGTTTCGTTGGCGATTGCGCCAGTTTTGCCCGATGGATTGGCCACCTGAGGCAGGGTATTTTCGCTTGGCATCGACCACGTGCGGTAGCCAATGTGCTTGTCAAGCATCATGCCATCCCACTTGCCTCCAGCAATGACCTTGTTATATTTGTAGGTCATCTGTTTGTCACGCTCAAAAAGTGCTTGCATTGTAATCGAATCACCCAAAGTTGCTGCCAGATATATCTTCGCCACTCCAGCACTTGCTACTGCCGGGTATTCTACCAATTGATAGAAGGCATCCTGCATTTCCGCAGGTATCTTCTTGCTGAGTGAAAGAGTGCGTTTCTCCAGATCATCCCAGCGGTTGAACATTCGTTGTGCCTCACCAGTCTCAACGCTGTAGATACCTACACGCTGTACCTCTGGCTTCCGCTCCAGATTCATCTTCGAATACTCCGTAACGATGTCTGCAATTTCTCTTGCATATTCACCGCCAAAGATACTTCGTGCCCAATCCACCATGTACTGGTCTATCTTGTCGGCGGGATAATCGTCAGGATTCCAGGCATAATGCATGATGAAGTCGATAGGCATTTCCTTTGGTTTGAGGTCGCCTACATTGATAATCCAGATACGGTCAATGCCTGTCTGGTATGCCAGATTCAACTGTTCGCGAATCTTTGCGGCAGTCGTAGTGTTTATCCATCGGTCATTCCAAGGGCCGCCATTCATATCTATATGGTAATACATGCCCATGCCTCCCTTGCGTGTACGTTCCTTCTCTGGTCCTGTGCGGCGGATGTATCCCCAGTTGTTGTCGCAGAAGAGGAGAGTAACATCATCAGGCACGGTGAAGCCTGCATCGTAATAGCGTTGTACCTCGGTGAAGATGGCCCACAATTGCGGCACCTCACTGGCAGGTTTCTTATACACACGTTCAATAATCTCGCGCTGACCATCCACTACATCTTTCAGCGTCTTCATGTTGTCCTCATCATCGCCATTGCCCATAGCCACATCGCCGTCTCCACGCATGCCGATGGTTATCAGATTGTCGTATGCCTTGTTGCGCTCAAGACCCTCTTCAAAGAACTTGTCAAGATTGGCCTTGTTCGTCGCATAATCCCACGCACCTATACTGTCTTTACGATATACATACTCCTTGTGGGCACGCATCATCGGCTCGTGATGGCTGGTACCCATGACGATGCCCATATCGTTGGCCAACTGAGGCGAGAGAGGGTCGTCTTCATTGAAACGGCTGTCCCACATGGCGGGCCAGAAGTAGTTGGCTTTTAGACGGAGCATGAGTTCAAAGATGCGGGCGTATGCTTTAGAGTTGATACCACCAAACTGGTTCTTACACCACGTGCCGAACGAAGGCCACTCGTCGTTGATGAATATGCCTCGGTATTTCACTTTAGGTTCACCATCTGTATAGATGCCGCTTTTTGCAAAGAGCTGATCATGTTTCTGGATGGGTGCATCAGCCATCCAGTACCAGGGGGAGACTCCAATCTGTCTTGACAGTTCATAGATGCCATAGATGGTGCCACGCTTGTCAGACCCCAAAATGACGAGCTTGCCCTTGTCCGTAAAAATCAAATACTGCTCCCATTTGCCCTGCAGTTCTTTTGACTGCTGTTTGTACTTCTTGGCCAGTTTGCTTTTTCCTATGGTGCCCACTACAACAGGTGCATTTGCACTGCCGGTGACGGCTTTGAGGTCGTGACGCAGATTCTCTACAGCCATTCTTACCCCCTTCCAGTCGAGAGGGTCGTATGTGATGGTGTCTGATGTTCTTGTTAGCTCAATATCGGATTGTGAGCTCCGTTTAAAGGTTATAAAATCTGTGGCATATGCTATATTTGTGCATGCTGCCATTAAAAGTAAGATGATTATTTTTTTAGTCATATTGTTGTTGAATTATAATCTAAGTTGTCTGCGATATTCCTGAGGAGTGATTCCGGCTATCTTGCGGAAGAGACGGATGAAATAACTATGGTCGCTAAATCCAAGTTTGTAGGCAACCTCTTTCACCGAACAATCAGAGGTGAAGAGCAGCAATTGGGCGCGTTCCACCTTTTTACGGTCGATGTACTGAACAGGTGTTTGGGCAAATTCCTGCTTGAAAAGCCGGATGAAGTAGGCCTTGGTGACGGTTGCCACACTGGCCAGCTCTGTCACGTCTATCTTATCGGCAATATGTTCATGAATATGCTTCAGTACGCGTTTCATGCGCTCATCGGATGTCCAGATGCGGGGCTTCGCCGCCGGTGATGGACGTGGTGCCTCGCACACGCATCGAGCTGAGCTGTGCCATACGGTTCTCGCCCGATGTGATGTTCACACCGGCAGCCTGCCCCGTGAGGGCATTGAGCGGATTGGTGACCAAACCTTTGTTCATGTGGTTTTCGGTCACCACATCGACAGATCCCAGCGACGTGCCGTTGACGGTGAGGCTGTCTATGGGTATTTGCAGTTTAACCGGTCGCTTGCCGTGATGGCGGGTCTGTGCCACCAACGTGCTGGCGGGGAGACAGAGAAACAGCAGGGTCAGAAAAACAGGAGTGCGCATGACGGGCAGTTCTTTAATATGATTTTGTAATTGCAAAGGTAAGTGAAATATTAGATAGAAGCAAGTGTGGCGGCAAAAAAGTATCGATTTATAGTTTATCTTATAGTGCAATAATCACACGTTTTTATTTCTCAGAAGTCTTTAACGGAGTTGATGATCAGCAGCAATTCTAACTTGCAACCTACAAGAGAAGCGTTTGATAACATAAAAAAAGCGAGTAACGAAGTTGAAGGACTTCGTTATTCGCTTTCTCTTGAGGTTTTCTTCATTTACTTTCCTTGCAGATAGCGCTCGGCTTCCAGTGCGGCTTTGCAGCCTGATCCGGCGGCAACGACAGCCTGACGGTAGGTGGGATCGGCGCAGTCACCGGCGGCATAGACACCCTCGATGTTGGTGCGCGGCGTGTCGCCTTGTGTCTTGATATATCCTACCTCGTCCATGTCGAGCTTGCCACGGAAAATGTCGGTATTGGGCTTATGACCGATGGCGAGGAAGAAGCCGTCGATGGGCAGATCGTATTTCTTTTCGTCGGCCTCACCCTTGCGATAAACCACATGAGCTCCCTCCACACCATTGTCACCATAGAGTCCGAGTGTGTTGGTCTCGTAGAGAATCTCTATCTTTGGATTGTCCTCCACACGCTTTTTCATGATCTCGGAGGCGCGCAGGTAAGGCTTGCGCACGATCATATACACCTTGCTGCAGAGATTGGCCAGATAGGTGGCCTCCTCGCAGGCTGTGTCACCGCCGCCGACGACAGCGACGACCTTCTTGCGATAGAAGAAGCCGTCACAGGTGGCACAGGCAGAGACGCCCTGCCCACGATATTTCTCCTCATCGGGAAGACCGAGGTACTTGGCAGAAGCACCCGTAGCCACGATGATCGTGTCGGCCTCGATCTTCTCACCACGGTCGGTGGTAGCCACGTAAGGCTTTTGGCTGAAGTCCACATCGGTGATCACACCGTCGCGGATGTCAGCATCGAAGCGCGCTGCCTGCTTGCGGAAGTTCTCCATCATCTCGTTGGCATCGATGCCGTCGGGGAATCCGGGGAAGTTCTCGATGTCGGTGGTCTGTGTGAGCTGACCGCCCATCTGCAGACCCGTGTAGAGCGTCGGATTGAGATTGGCGCGTCCGGCGTAGATGGCGGCTGTGTAGCCAGCGGGTCCGCTGCCGATGATTAAGCACTTTGTCTTCATGTTGTTCTCCTTTTCTTTAAGGGTTGGGGATTATAACAGCGCCTCGATGTCCTTGGCGATGTTGTCAATCTTCTCAGTGGGCTCATAGCGCTTCACCACCTGTCCCTTTTTGTTGACCAGGAACTTGGTGAAGTTCCACTTGATGTCGGGGCTCTCCTTATAGTTAGGATCAGCCTCGGAGAGCATCTTGTCGAGGATGGGGTAGATAGGATGTGTCTCGTCCCAACCGGCGAAGCCCTTCTGTGTCTTGAGGAACTTATAGAGCGGGTCAGCGTCGTCGCCGTTGACCTTGATCTTCTTGAATTGTGGGAACTCGGTGCCGTAGGTGAGCTTGCAGAAAGAGTGGATGCTCTCGTCGGTGCCCGGTGCCTGCTGGCCAAACTGGTTGCAGGGGAAGTCGAGGATCTCGAAGCCCTGGGCATGGTATTTCTCATAGAGCTTCTCCAGTTCCTCATACTGAGGGGTGAAACCACACTTGGTGGCTGTGTTGACGATGAGCAGTACCTCGTTGGCATATTCGCGCAGGGACACTTCGTTACCCTTTCTGTCTTTCACACTGAATTCGTAAACGGTTCTCATTGTTTTCTATTCTTGGCTTTATCTTTGTTATGTTTTACAATCTTATGTTTTTGCATCCTCCCTTTCTGAGACAATGCAAGGCAAAAGTACAAAAAAGAATGGAGATAGCCCATCTTTTACCGGTTATTTTTGATTAATTAATAGCGGATTCCTCTTCACACTGTAGGGAAATCCCTCTCATAAATATCCGATTTCCCGTTGCCGTTTAATAGAAATGCGTTAACTTTGCGGCATCAATAACACAAAAATGAAAAGACAATGAAAAAGTTAATGTCTATAATCTCTATGCTGCTCCTCGCGCTGACCGCTACCACGCTGGTCTCCTGCGACGACGACAGCGATATCGCAGCCACACTCGAAGGGACGTGGAAAGGTAACATGGAAGTGAGCACTGAATACCAAGGTCAGTACTATCAGGCAGTATATTCTGAGATTTGCTTTGTGCAAGATCCTTATACTTATTCTTCGGGTACGGGCTATTGGATCGACTATTATCAGAACTCGCCGTGGCGCAACAATCAAGTAGCCAATCATATTCAGTGGACAGTGTCCAACGGTGTCATCAATGTGTACTTCGTAGAAGAGGGTACATCAGTACAGATTCGCGACTATCGACTGTATCGCGGTCGCTTTGAAGGCACTATCTATTATGGTAACCAGACCGTAGACTTTAGTCTTGTCCAGGTGTCTTCACCCAACTGGAATAGCTACACTGATTGGGGGTATGACTACTACGACGATTACTATGGTGGTTATGCCAAGAAGAATGTTGTCGGAACTCGGGCTCAGACTGATAGCACAGAAAAGCCGGTGAGACATTTCGGAAAGGTAGAGTAAGATTGATCAAGCAAGGTGGGTAAAACATTCAGAGATATGAAAGCGTTTAAGATAATGATGGCAGTGGCAGTGATAGCTGCCATGCCAATGCTCTTCACAAGTTGTGATGATGATCCGGATTACTGGTACGAAGATGAGTTTCGGGGCGATGACTATAACAACCAATCAGACGACGATAGTCAAGATCCCCTTTTGCTTATGGCGCAGACACTCAATGGAAAGTGGCGGGGTGACATGAGAGCTTATAAAGTCAATGAGCAGGGAGTGGCTGTTGACAGTATCGACTACTCGACCGACATTGAGTTTGTGCAATACAACAATACGGCTATCTCGGGTACGGGTACGCAGTATGATTACAAGCCACAGACGGACTACCTGGAGAAACAGCGTGACTTCACCTGGTACATTGATCCGAAGAAGGGCGACATCTATATCACCTATAAGAACGTGCACGAAGGTGGCTCTACGACAGACTATGTCATGCGCATTGCCTATAACGATTTGAATCTCAACGATCGTAGGTTCACCGGCTATCTGTGGTCTTCGGATGGTGATGAGGTCGATGACTTCTGGTTCGACCGCTATACCGGTAATGCCAAGGCAGCCACGCGTGGCTCCGACAAGGGCAAGACACACTGGAAGGTGGTGATGACTGCAAAGAAATGATCAGTCCACAATAAAGATGTTTTGAGTTCATCCGTTAAATAGGTACACGATAATCGTTTAGACTTTTAACACTCCATCTTCGATGGAATAACAAATATTGCCGAATATATAGAAGATGTTCTTGATATTCGTTGATATTCTTCATTCCGCATAGCGGAGCGTTAAAACTCCAAACAATGAAAGTGCCTATTTAATGGATGGTCTTGTTTTTATTTCAGTCCCCACAGAGCGTCATTGGGTTGGGCGGCTTCGATGACACGTTCGCGGTCGTCGGGCAGGTTGCAGAAAAAGTCGATGCCCGTGCGTTTCTCCAATTCGTCGATGCTGCAAGCATAAGCTTTCAGGCTGGTGCTGTGGTCGTTTTTGTGTTCAAACCACAGACCGAGAGCATTGTACTGTCCATTCTTGATGCGCAGGATGGCGGCGAAGAAATATTTCGGGATGACCAGACCTGTGTTGGAGCGGGAGCGGGTGTAGTTGTCGTTGTCGATCGTGCCACCCTTACATATATATAAGGTGTCGCGGAAGGCATCGCGGTTCCAACCTATGATACCATCAAAGCTGTTGCCATGGATCTTATTCTCCATATAGAGCCACACACCGGTGTTGAAGCCATTGAGCTGTGGTTGGATGTTGCCGAGCAGATAAGTCTGCCGGTTGGCCTCCTTGGAGTTGAGCCGGTCGGCAGACGGACAGATATGTCCACGGTCGTAGTGAGGGGTCATCTGCCTGTAGTCTGTTAATGTCGTGCGGTAAGCGGCAGGTATCGAGTCGTCTTCGGCAAAGGGATCCCTTCCGTGCCACCAGCCATTACGACTGCCGGTTCTAATGCTGTTCTTCGGGTCGAGACGATAGCATGTCCAGCGTTGCGCACGCAGTCCGTCGTCCCATTCTACGATATAGTTCACGCCGAATGCGTTGGTCCGGTGTATGATGATGCGGCTGCCGTCTTTTATGCGTGGCATCTCCATACGAGCATATTCTGGGAAGACTTGAGCGTTATTGGCATTGGTGTTGACCGTCTCCTCTTGTTCACCATTACCGTCTTCAGAGCATGAAACGATGACAGGGATAGTAAGGATAAGGACAAAGGTCACGATCCACGTCCAAATGGCGTAAGGCTTATTGCTGTTTCTGATCTTCATAATCATGTTTCCCAATTTCTTCTACTAAAAAAGCGCGATCAAACGTATATGCAACTACGTATGATCGCGCTTCTATTCTGTTGGCTTTGGTATTTACTTCTTCAGTTTGCCGTAGCGGCTCATGAAGCGGTCCACACGACCAGCCGAGTCGACGAGCTTGCTCTTGCCCGTGTAGAACGGATGCGAAGAGCTGGAGATTTCTACCTTTACCACTGGGTAAGTCTCGCCCTCAAACTCTACAGTGTCGTTGGTCTTGCATGTAGACTGTGTGAGGAACATATCGCCGTTGGACATGTCCTTGAACACGACGGGGCGATAGTTTTCTGGATGAATACCTTTTTTCATTTCTTTAATTATTCGTTTTGTTATAGAATTCTATGATCACGTTGCGGGTCTTTCACGACCCTTGGAGCGTAATTGCCTGCAAAGTTACTACTTTTCTTGCGCTCCACCAAATTTCTCGTTGATTTTGTTTCTGCTATCTTACATATCTTGCAATGAAAGGCCTCTGAATTCGAACTGATAGTGTGCGAACTGCCGATCGTAGAATTTCATGTCACTCGTCTTTAAATGTAAACCGTGGTTTATATAAACCGCCGTTTACATTTGCAAAGATGGCATATTATTCCAATAAAGCAAAACGAATGATGGAAAAATGTTGTAACATGGGAAAGAAAAGAACTGTAGAAAGTTTGCAGTTATCAACGAAAAGTCCTATCTTTGTAACAAAAAACATTACGCCATGATACACACGGGAGAACGATACATCAATCCACTGACCGACTTCGGTTTCAAGCGCATCTTTGGCACACCCTTCAACAAGGATTTGCTGATGAGTTTCCTCAATGCGCTGTTCAATGGCGACCCTGTCGTTTCCGACATCACCTATAAGAACAGCGAGAAGTTCGGCACGAACGAAGAGGCTCGTCGTGCTGTCTTTGACGTATACTGCACGACGGACACCGGTGCGCGCATTATCGTGGAGATGCAGAATGTATACCAGGACTTTTACAAGGACCGCTCCATCTATTATTCCACTTTCCCTATCGCCGAGCAGGCCCAACGGGGCAACTGGAACTATGAACTCCACGACGTGTACACCATCGGCATACTGAACTTCACGTTTCCCGAGGACAAGCACAGCGACAGCAGTATCTTCCGCGAGGTGAAGCTCATGGATACGGATTCGCACGAAATCTTCTACGACAAGCTGACCTATATCTATGTGGAGCTTGCCAATTTCCACAAGACCTTGGATGAATGCAATAGCCTCTTGGAGAAATGGATCTATTGCTTAAGGAATCTCCAAAATCTGATGAGCCGTCCGATGGCCTTGCAAGGTCGTGTCTTCGAAAAGCTTTTCAAGACTGCTGAGATTGCCAAGATGACTACAGAAGACCGCCGTGCCTACGAGCTGAGTGCCAATGCCTACCGTGACATCAAAAACGGCATGGATGCTGCCAAGCGCGAAGGAATGGAGAAAGGTATCGCAATCGGAACCGAGAAGGGTGCACAGGCAAAAGCATTGGAAGTGGCACGAAAGATGAAGGCAAGAGGACTGGAAGATGGGTTGATTTCTGAAATGACGGGACTGCCAATGGTAGAAATCAGAAAGCTATGATTGCTCTCGCTAATGACCTGCAAACGCTTGCCCAACCATGTCGGAATAGAAATCTTGTCGGTTGCAGACCTGTTTTCGTCGCTTTTTGAGTATGTTCTGTACCTATCTAATAATCAATATTAGTGTACATCAATATGGGTGTCCTAAATCCCAATATATTATGGAAAATAGCCAGGGGCAGGCTTCCGTTCTCAATAGAGCTCTGAGTCTCAGCCTACAGGTTAAAGCCTGCCCATGATTTTCTTCTCTTCTATTGTGGGTACTGTTACTCTTTGACAATATATTCAAAGTGGGTATCCCTATGACGAAAATAGGTAAGCATAGCGAAAAGGCTCAATCTGTCTTTCTTGTCTTATAAAGCATCACAATATCTGTCTTTTATGTCTTTTTGTCTTAGAAAGAGGCACAGCATCTGTATTTTTTTGTCTTTCTGTCTTAGAATGACCCAATATCTGTTCCTTTTGTCTTTTTTCCTCTTTCTGTCCTCAAAACACTTTTCCGAAGACGATGTTGATAAAGGTCTTTACGAGGATCTTTGCATCGAACCACCACGAGCGGTGCTCGAGATAGTAGAGGTCGAGATCCAGTCGCTTGAGCATCTTCTCCATCGTGTCGGTATAACCATTATATAAGGTGGCGTATGAAGTCACTCCCGGTCGTATCTGATAGAGGTATACATATCGTGGGTCGTGCTGGATGATCTGCTCGATATAGTATTTCCGTTCCGGGCGCGGGCCAATAAACGCCATATCGCCTTTGAAGACATTCCATAGCTGAGGGAGCTCGTCGAGGTGATGGCGACGTAATATCCTTCCGACTTTGGTAAGTCTTGGATCGTTTGGCTTCTCCAAAAGTTTTGGAATGCCCCCTTCTTCTGCATCCATCCGCATCGTGCGAAACTTGTATATTAGGAAAGGCTTGCCATGGAGACCTATTCTCTCCTGTCTATAGATGACTGGTAGTCCGTCTTCGCGCTTAATAGCGACAGCACAAAAAAACATGAGCGGGGAGAAGAGCACCAGGCAGATGACAGCTAATATGAAGTCTAAGGCTCGTTTCATTTTGTAATGTGCTGAGCCTCGCTTACGATTGTGCTTTTCTGATTGGATACCAGATTGGCAACGAGATTAAAGATAATATACATGGCAACGTCCGCGCAGAGTATCACAGAAGAGCATACGATATCTGCCAATGCTATGTTGGCTGTAATGATCAACAGCTGCAAGATAACAATCGTGACCAAAGCCTGATGCTGACTGAGTCCGCAAGCCATGAGCTTATGATGAATGTGATTTTTGTCAGGCTGGAATGGTGAGCGTCCGTGAATGATGCGGAAGAAAAACACTCTCACGACATCGAAGCAAGGTACTGTAAGCACCGACCAGGCCCATACGATTCTATGGGGATCGTAATCCATGCGCGGTGTGTCCATGCACAATTTCACGGAAAGGAAGCCAAGAATGAAACCGAGGCTCAGACTACCCGAGTCCCCCATGAATATTTTGTTTCGTTTCTCTGTACTTCCAAAAAGGTTATAATAGAGATAGGGAATAAGCACGCCTATTAGTGCTGCGATCATGATGCAGTAATAGTAGAGATCTTCCTTAAAGAAACAGAGGAAAAAACCTATTAAGGCGATAATGGTGAGGGAGGCGGACAATCCATCAATACCATCAATAAGGTTGATGGCATTGCAGGTGAATACTAAAACGAGAATTGTCAGCGGAGCACCTATCCAAAAAGGAATGGTGTAAATGCCGAACAGCCCATAAAGGTTGTTGATATAAAGATTGGCAGCCGGTATGATGCAAGTTGCAGCGATCTCGACGCTGAACTTCATCGTAGCGTTAAGTCCCACGAGGTCGTCAATGATCCCTGTGGCATAGATAATGAGGAGGCTTATAATGAAGTAGACGCTCCACAGGCTCACCTGTATCTCTCTCTGGCTTCCCGTACTGATAAGGAAGAGTACGGCAACAGAGGCAAGAAGGATACCAGGTACAAAGGAGATGCCACCAAGCCGAGGTATAGGCTGGTGGTGAATTTTCCTGCCATTGGGCTGGTCATAGACTTTATATTTGAGACAGAACTTAGTGATTGTAGGAATGACGGCAAATCCGCATCCCATGCTAATCAGTGCAGCTCCGAGATATAGTAGATAGTTCTGCATCTAATTTTCATTCATTATTTTACAGTTAACGCATAGTCCATCGTTATATTGTATCGAAAAGAAAAGAGAATAAAAAACAATTAAAAAAGTTAGCCAGATTTTATTCTGTCGTGAATGGAAAAAACATGAATTTTGGTTGTCAATCTAAAAAAAACTCAGTAAATTTGCAGAAAAGTAGATACGTATGAAATATCCTATAGGAATACAGAACTTCACCAAGGTTAGGCAAGAAAGGTATGTCTATGTGGACAAAACGGCTTTCATCTATAAGTTGGCTTCAGAGGGTAGCTATTATTTCCTCAGCCGTCCGCGCCGTTTTGGTAAATCACTGCTCATCTCCACCATGGATGCCTATTTCCGTGGACAGAAAGAACTGTTTCGGGGACTGGTACTCGAGGCCTTGGAGAAGGACTGGACGGTCTACCCCGTCGTTCATATCGACCTCAATACGGGTAAGTACGATTCCGAGGATGCGTTGTTTCATGTGCTCAACGACTATTTGTGCAAATTAGAGGATGTGTATGGCAAATACCCTTCCGAGGTGACACCGGAGCTTCGCTTCAAAGGTATCATCGAGCGTATCGCCAAGAAACACAACCAGCGTGTCGTCATCCTTGTAGATGAATACGACAAGCCGATGCTGCAGGCTATCGATAATCCGGAACTGCAGGAGCACTTCCGCAACACGCTGAAAGCATTCTACTCCGTGTTGAAGACCCAGGACCAGTATATCAAGTTCGCGTTCCTAACGGGGGTGACGAAGTTTGGAAAGGTCAGCGTCTTCAGTGACCTCAACAACCTTGTCGATATCTCCATGGATGCAAGATATCAAGGTATCTGTGGTATCACAGAGGATGAACTGATGACCTATTTCAAGTCATCTGTTCAAGATTTCGCTGATGCTTATGGCATTAGTTTTGATGAGGCTGCCGCCAAACTGAAGAAGCGGTATGACGGTTACCATTTCCGTCAGCGAGGCATTGACATCTACAATCCTTTCAGTCTGTTGAACACGTTTGCAACCGGTGAGCTTGGCAGCTACTGGTTTGAGACGGGTACCCCTTCGTTTCTTGTTCAGTTGCTCAAACGAGACAACTATTACCTTCCGAACCTCACGGAAGAAGAGGTGTCAGGCGACTTTCTCAACTCCGTCGACTCGGTCGACGTATCGCCCGTGCCGATCCTTTATCAGAGCGGGTACTTGACAATCAAGGGTTATGATCAACGTTTTCAGACCTATTCATTGGGATTTCCCAACGAAGAGGTATCAGAAGGATTTACGGAGTATTTGCTGCCGTACTACACGAACATGGAGAAGAATGCGTCACCAATGTTTGTCGGACAGTTCGTCCATGATATGGAGAAAGGCAATCCGGAAGCGTTCATGAAACGCATGGCGGTACTATTCGCTGATACCGATTATAAGATCGTGGGTGATGCGGAGCTCTATTTCCAGAATGCGTTCTATCTCATCACGAAACTCTTGGGCTTTTACACAGAGGTGGAGCATACAATCAGTGATGGACGCATAGACATGATTGCCAAGACCAAGGATTATATCTATATCTTCGAGTTCAAATACGACCAGAGTGCCGATGCCGCCCTCCGTCAGATTGACGAGAAGGGCTATGCCGCACCTTTTGCTTCCGATCCCCGCAAACTCTATAAGGTTGGCGTGAACTTCAATCGCGAGAAGCGGTGCATTGATGAGTGGAAAGTGAATTAAAATCTGTATTCAAGAAATTTGTAAAGGTATTTTAGCGCAATGAGAAACTGATTCGTTCTGATTCCATTTTCACGACATGCTCTGACATCTTCTTTCAAGAGTATTCGTCTGCTATTGATGTCTCGGGTGCTGACACCTCCTGTTCTCATCGTTACGAAATCGTATGGGAGGTAATGGTATGTTATACGATGCCTATAGAACATTCTGACCATCATTTCGAAATCTGCCCCAATTTTATAATCAGTCTTATACAGTCCCACCTTACTAAATACATCTCGCCTTACATAGAAGGAAGGATGGGCAGGCATGAAACCAAATCGAAGCCAGAAAGGACAGAAAAGTCTGGAAGAGTAATATCTAATGCTTTTTTTTAGGTTTGAGCCTTTTACAAAGTGAACATCTCCATAGATAGCATCGACCTTCTTCTCATTAAAGGCATCTGCAATCTTTTCAATCACATGATTGTCGGTGAAAAAGTCATCGGAATTTAATATGCCGACAATATTTCCAGTGGCCATCTCGATCCCTTTGTTCATGCCGTCATAGATGCCTTTGTCTTTCGCAGACACCCATTTCATTCTACCATGAAACATAGGTTCATATTCTTTGATTACGTCGATGGTCTTGTCTGTTGATCCTCCGTCTTTCACTATATACTCTATGTCTTGATATGTTTGTCGAAGCACCGAATCAATGGTCATTGCCAGCGTGTCGACACTGTTGAATGTCACGGTAATGATAGAAACCTTCATGGTTCTTAATAAAGTAATATTTTTAATAAATATTTATCGGCTTTCAAGTTTAAAGCCTCCTCTGAACGAAAAGATAGTACCCTGTGGTACGAAGAGCCCTTCTCTTTTGTCTATTATCCAGAAGTAGGACTTGTTTGCTGACTCAATGGAAGCATTATAGTCGTTTCCATTATATATTCCAGTTCCAATGCCAAAGGATGGATTTATGAAAATGTCAAAAAAACAGTTCTCGCTAATTTGTCGTATCGTATCCACCCTGGCATCTTGATATCTGAAGACGTGATCTTTGGGATATAATTTAGACTTGTTATCGGAACTTATAAATTGAATGGAGTCAAAGTCATTGAAGGCGCATAAACCATTTACTTGGTAGAATCTTATATTCTCCAAAGGGGTGAGGTTTACCTGTATATTGAATGTTTTATTAGGCAAACATTTAAGTATGATTTCCTGTAGGAGAATGTTACGCCCAGAACCGTCTTTCTTTTCTGTATTTGAACCTTGGACAAAATTTCTGACTATTATTTTTAAACTATCATAGTAGCCAGACTCGCCTGCTTTCATGATACTTCCATTTGCAAAGACTTCTTTGTTTAGTTCATACATAGTAGGTGTATAATTTCCACTTGTTTGACTGTCATAACCGTGGTACCCACCTGTAAATTTGTCGGTAAAATCAGGGAAATCACCATCGCTATTACTTTCGGAACAAATTCTCATGGCAACAATATAGTCAGTGTCATGCCCCGCAAGATAGTGATACGATGTATCGTTTGGAGATTGAGATGTATTTGGAAGTTCTCCGATTCTTTTTATCAAGAAGAGATTTTGAAAATCAAAGTTTTTGTTGATAGTATGTTCTTTGTTTCCAAATATTGCTCCAAAGTCTGTTGAGTCGTTGAAATGCTGGTTGATGGCAATCAAAGCGCAACTATTACCATTGGGTAGCTTTGTTTTTGATTCTTGGTATGTAACAAAGATTTTGTTGCTATTTGATTGCTGAATAATTTGTATGTCTTCTTTTGAACAAGCAGATAATAATATAAGGAAGAAAATTAAAGGAAAATCGTATTTTAGTAAATTATTTCTATTCTTTATCCACAAATGCTTTCTACAAGATCGAGGTATATAGGTCATAATATTCTTTGTATTGCTGTTCTGAATTATATTTATTAAGCACTTGACTTCTGCATTCTTCTATATATTGTATTTTAGAATGTTCACAGATTTCTTTGATTCTTTCATGCGCTTCTTTGATATTTCCTTGTCGCACAACATAGCCTGTCGTTGGACTTACGGCCTCTGCACAACCACCAGTATCATATACGACAATAGGCGTTCCACAGGCTAATGCCTCAATGTTGGTTGTAGGAAAGTTATCTACCCATGTAGGGTTGAAATATACATCGGATGACGAATATAAGGATCTGAGTTCTGCCTGAGATTCAGTTCTTTTAATGCCTATAATATTCTTTGGCAGATTGGATAGCTCTTTGTCATTGAGTCCCACGAGAACGATAACATAATTTTCATCCACTAAGTGGCTTAATCTGATGAAGTCGCCTAATCCTTTTTGGTACCAATTGGAAGCAACACCCAAAATTATTTTTTTGCTAGTTGGAATATAGTATTTCTTTAGGATCTCCTTTTTTTTCTTTTCCGGATAGTATATGGACGTGTCTATGCCATTGTATATTTGATGTATGTCACAATCTTGGAAAAAAGATTTTCGAAGATCTTTTTCCAACCATTTACTGACGGGTACGATGGTGAGTTTCTTAACGGATAAGAAGAGCCTCCGCTTGTCCTCAAAGTTCTTGTATGAACGATCGATTAACCAACTAGCAGGATATGCATGCTTTAGAGGACAGTCTTGACAATGGGTCATCCATTTCTTGCAATTGACAGACATGTAATGTGCACAATGACCGGTAAATGCCCAACAGTCGTGCAGGGTCCATACTACAGGGGTGTTGGAAGAAGAAAGATAGTTAAACAATAGAGGATAATTTAGATAGTACCCATGGATATTGTGCAGATGGATGATATCTGGCTGAATAGATGTTATGTATTTTACAAGTTGCTTCGTAACATGATGAGACAGCAATCCCTGATTGTCAAGCAACCGAGACCCAAGTCCATGAATATATTCATCTATAGGGTTTCCTATATGATAAAGTTGAGACTTGCTTTTGTTATACCATCTACCATACGCGATATAGCTTTGCCAGCCTGCTTTAATGACTGTCTGCCCAAGCATCTCAGCAATTTTGCCGTGAGAACCCCAGTTCGCAGTAATGTTTATTTGTAGCAATCGAGGCATGAGTCTAGTATCGTTTCTTATAGCTCAAGAAGTAGTTGATATGTTTGATGGGCCAAAACACCTCAAACTGGCGTCGGTTAATTACCCTTCCATTAAAACTATAATATCGCTTCCATTCTGATTGTGCGAAAACATGACTATATGTAGATAGTGCTAAATCAATGGACATCTCATTGGCTTCTGAAATTTTACCGTATGGAAAGGCAAAATACTCGCATGGTTTATCGATGTGCTGTTCAATAGCACTTTTACAATTTACGATTTCATACATTAACTTTTCCTTGTCTGTGCTGTTAATCATAAAGTGATCCATGGTGTGCGCACCTATCAAGAATCCTTTGTTACTAAGCTCTTTTAAATGTTGCCATCGCATGGGGCGTTTATTATGAGTCAGCACAATATTTTCGTTGAAGTCCATAATATATGCTTCGTCTCCGTCTACATAATTGGGATTGACAAAGAACATTGCATTTGTGCCGAACTCCTCAAGTACTGGCGCAAACACCTCATAACACTCCATAAATCCGTCATCGAAAGAGAATGCCACCAAAGGATCTTTTGGATTCTCGTGCCTTTCTATCATTTCAACAGCATCTTCAAACCTGATGAACTTCACCTCCTTGGAAAGTTCGGAAAGTAATGATCTGAATGTTTCCGGTTCTGCTTCGTTCTCAATACGATGGCCATTCAGTATATGAATACCAGATACGGGCTTTGAGTACATTCCAAGTAAATTAAGGATCTGAGCACGAAAAAATGATCTTACTTTAAAGTATGTGGTATCTGTGTTAGTTGGCATTGATCACCTCCTTAATTGTTTTTATTTGATAATGTGTATTCCATTTACTGTCTATTTCTTTATAGGCAGCTTGTTGAATAATGCTTTTGTTATTTTCTGACTTTTCTATCCATTTTAATATCACGCGAGCTAAATCTTTGATATCATTTTGCTTGAAGAAATCTCCTGTTACATTGGGTTGGATCGCTTCAAACTCTGGCATTTGATATGGAAAATTATCGTGAGTAACCACGGGACAACCAAATGTCAGTGCATGGATAGCTGTTAGACCAACATTGCCCGGAGAGACACAGACAGTAGCATTATAAAACAATTCTCCCAACTTATAGTCATCATAGCATGGACCATACATCCATATCTGCTCCTCTAACTTAAGTCTTTTTATATCATTCGTCAAAGAAGCCCCGTCTACATCTTTGCCTACGATAACCAGATTAACGATGTGTCCCTGTCTTTTAAGGATTTCCATGCTCTCAAATATTTGCTCTATTTTCTTTCTTTTTTGTATCCTTCCGCAATATATGATAGTAGGGTAGGCGTTTTCAAAGTGCGAATGATATATTTTGGAAGGGCGTAATTGCTTGCGTATAGACAATTCTTTATCAGAATCTAAAGAATTAGCAATGCAAGTTAATTTTCCCTTGTCAAGACCTTCTTTTTCCATTAGGTCAATTGCATACTCGTTGTAAAGCATCAGTTTGCTAAATAGAGAGTAGAAGGTCTTTTTTATGTATCTTTTAACGCCTCTTTCTCGTCCGTACCAACCATGCGTCCAAGCTATGGTTTGCTTTCTAAGCATCTTTGCAAACAGCAATAAGACCCACGTAGAAAGGCAGAATGGCTCCCCATCAAAGATATAGTATTTATATGGCTTAAATATTAATTTTACAGTGCCTCTTTGCCAATAAAAGTGATGCAGGAATATGTTGTGGACAGTCTTTTTAAATCCGACTAAAATATGATAGTCGAATATTTTGAGCTCTGTTTCGATGTGGTCACCAATATAGAAATCGCATCCGATCTCTTTGTCTATTTCTTCAAAGATAGCCCGACGATAGTGGGGTGCAATATTTGTAATGAGGCAGAGTTTATTCATTGACATAAATAGTTGCTTGTTTCTGTTGATCCGTTGTGTCTGTACATGCAATCAGGATAATCAGGAAAAGCAATCCGTTGGAAAGAAGTGTTGTGAAAAAAGAGACGTTTAAAAGATATGATACCGTGGGCAGAAAAAGAACGAGTAAATCTTCTAACTGATAATTATAAGAAATTGAATTTGATAATTCTAAAAAGAAGTAAAAGATAAAGCCTATGATAACTATGCCTGCTATACCCCATGCGGCATACCCATCAGTGAGAAGAAAGGTTGCATTTGCATTTTGAGTGTGATAAGAGACCGCAATCCCCAAGGGTACATCGTATGGATAGCTGTTGGTCAGAAGATTGACGATATTTATGTGGGAATAGTGTGTGAAAGGGTTGCCATTATTGAAAAAGATGAAGTATATTTGTGTTAACCATCCTGTGACACAAATGGTTCTTAATATCAAAATAGCTGCAATTGTAAAAACAACCTTGTTGTCTTGTAGAGACATTAGAGCTAAAGACATGAGGATGAGAAAACCTATAATAAAAGAATGCAGTCTGTTGCAAATCGTGTGTATATTTATTTTGATTAGGAAATAAAGAGCTGTTAGAGCGAATGGCATGAAGAAGGTAAGTTTTTGCATGTCAACCATAAACAGTATTATATATCCAATAAGTATACAGATAGAATACAGCCATTTCTTGTTTTTCAGATAGTGAACCAGCAAAAAAGGATAAAAAGCTCCGAAAAGCCATCCCCTTAAATAAGCAAAAATATTTCCTTCCCCAAGCTCCTCGGAGTTTTGTGCTCTCAGGTCATATAAGACGTCTTGTTGCGTGAAGATATTGACGAAATGCATTCTGCTAATATTTGCCGCAACATAGACGGCGGATAATGCAACAGTTAGAATTTCTATGTATTTGAAAGGAATTTTTGGAGTGATATTGATGTTCTTCAATAATTTTATTCTTCCGCCAATATTCATGTATAAAATAAATAGCGCGCAGACTACTAAAGATACTATTCCTTTCTGAATAAAAGACAAATCGGGTATTACATATATGGCATGGATGAAAGGAATATAAACAAACAAGTATAGAAAAAAGGTGATGTATGACGAGACATTCACGACACCATTGTAAAAAGACACAGGTGTGATGGATAGTATTATCCATATGGTCATTGTCTCTATGCTCATGGGCTGATAAACGATACCCATATATTCGAATTGCTCGAATATGAAGTCATGAAAGAGATAATCATAGACAAAGAGATAGATGACGGTAAGGATCATCTTGCTCCAAAATTTGTCTGCATCAAAGAGAAGGTGAAGGATTTTTTTCATGTCAGCATTAATCGTGCTACTAATCCTGCAATCGCAGTCGACCAGATGGGTATGTATTTAGCAATAAGTCTTTTTTTTACTTTTCCTATTAAGAAGAGTTGGATGAAGAGTAACATCTTTACCAGGAAGCAAGAAATAGAGAAAACAATTAGGACAGAGATGAGACTGAGTCTTAACTGGCAGCAGACATAGATGCTTCCCACGCCGAATATGAAATATAATATATCATATAGGAGCATGATGTCCTGCTTGCCGGAATATCTAAACAAAGGCAATAACGGCTGAGTGAGGATAGTAGGAAAAGACCATAATGCAAGACTCAGTGCCACGATGCCGGCATCTTGCCATTTACTGCCAAGAAACCATACAAGTATATGATCACCGCCGCATACAAGAAAGAGAAGGGGAAGTATAGAAATAAATCCTAATGTTTTTACCATTCTCCTGGTAGCTTGTTGTGTGAACGTCACGGAGCTTTCTTTGCATATTTCTTGATAGAAAACTCTGCCCATTGCAGATCCGACAAGACTCATCGGAATGAGCAATAGTTGTAGTACCATAGAGAAGCAGCCTATGTCCTTTTTCCCAAAGTAATATGCAAGAATTAAGGTCGGTAGATTAAAAGCTGCAAATGACAATATGGATGAGGGAGCATCGTAAAGCGCAAATTTTTTGTATTTAGCGACCAGCCCTCTGATCTTTGAAAAACGACATTCTTCATGGACAATGAAAGATGTGCCTTTAATACTAAAAAATAAGAAGACAGAAACATTCAGCAATGCCATTGTCGTTCCGAGTATCAGTCCGTTGAAGATGAGTATGCCTGATATTCCAAAAAATATGCGAAATAGCGCTTGAGAACTGCCTTGCACTATATTTGCTATTGAAAGAACGTTGTATTTCTCTTGCCTGTTACATAGATTATAGCCAATGGTGTAAAACACATATATAAACAGATATGCGACAAGTAGAGGCTTGTTGGGAAAAGATGTAAAGAAACTAAGATTCAGCTTGGTGCCAATATAGAAGACAATAGTAATACCCAGAGAGAATACGACGCCCAAGATGGTACAGATAATAGTCATCAAACCTGTTTCTTCCTTTTCGCATTTGACCAAAGTGTTGTCAAATCCTGCAAATTGGGCCAAACATATAATAGAAATCAAAGAAGAGAAGATCCCCCATTCGCCATATTGGACAGGAGTGTATAATCTTGAGAGGATAGGTGTGACAACAAGGGGAAGCAAATACATCACTATGTTGCTTGCCGAAATTTTCATAGTATTTCTGACAAGCGGCATGTTTAAAATGTTTTTGAGTCTACTCATTGAAAGAGAATCCTTTTGTTGAAGGTACGTAATACATAGTGATGCCTTTCCGCCCTAAATTGATCATTTTGTCTAAGCAAGGTTTGGTCTTGTATCTTTGAATGAGCAAATTAGAGATCTTCTTCTTTTGATACTCCTCGCTACTAAAATATTTAATGAGCCGTCTCTCTCTCGTTCTCCTTTCAATGTCACCTTCTATGCAACAGTAGCTTTGAACATTTCTATTGCTGTCATAGTAATGATAGGTCCATTTCTTATTGAAGAATTGTGCCCAGTAGGGATAGTCTTTGTAGAGAACCGCTTCTACGCAGTGGTCAAAAGTACCAATATAATGAGAGGATAAGCCTAACGTAAAATTCAATGCGTTAAGGCTTGTCATTCTGAACCATGGCGAATTCTCGTCCCAGCAATTCTTGCAATACTGATGATCTTTGGTGAGCCATTGAGCATACTTTCCCCACGCACATACAGAATGCTGCACATTGATGCTTCTGATCACTCCTGGATATTTTCGAAAGGCTTCGGCCAGTGCGCCAGCCTTCGTGGGCTCATTCTTTGGATCAAAGACATATTCTTTGTCATGTACATGAGTTTGGTCAGGAAAGGCTGGCATCATGATTGTGCCTTCAGAGGTGATCACATCGATGATTTTGCCTATCAGTTCTTTCGCTGTGCTCCTATAGTTATAGAACTCTTTCATAGATGCATGGATGCAGACGACAGATCCCTGCTTCATTCCCATGCCGATCATGATTTTTATGATGTCGTCCGCATCATATTTCTGATGGTAAATCAGTTTCCCTACATTTTTTTTGAGATTCTTTCTTAATAGAGATATATCTTTAATTCCTAATAATCTTTTAACAACCAGGCCGCATCTTGTGTAAATGCTGTATTCCATTTGCTTACTTATGTGACTTATGCAAAGACTTTGAAGATGTCTTTTCTCAAGATGATGACAGACAGAATAAATGCGGCCAGGATTGTCATGACAAGCGCGAAAATCATTCGCTTGGGGCCTGCAGGCTTGATGGGTACTTCTGCACCTTTTATAAGCGTAAAGACTGGTGTCTTTTCCTGAATTTTGGCGGCAGCTTGTTGCAGTTGGGTATTCATTGTCGTGTACTCATTGTATTTGAGTTGCATGTCATTCTCTAATTCTTCTTGTTGCAGTTGGTAGCTTTGTAATTGTATATCTTGATTGGCATCACCAAATTGCCCATATTTTCTTCGAGCTTGTTCATATTTTGCTTTAGCCTTCTCTGTAAGATTATAGTAATAAGCGTAATCGGCTTTTGCTTTGTCAGTTCTGTATTTGGTAATATATCCTTTGAGAATTGTCCTTAGAGAATCGGTTACCGTTTTGCAAACAAGGGGGTCTTGATCGCTTGTCGTAATCGTTATGACACCATTCTTTGAGTTTACACTAATTTTAATATTTGATCTTATCTCTTGTACGATTCTGTCTTGCCCTTTTGTCAGTCTGTATGGGTTGGGTGTGATTTCGCTTGCTATCTCGTCTTTCTTGGATCGACTCCACCAAGGCTTCTTCTGATATTTCGACAAGTAGGTGAAGTAGTCACATTTGGTTTTGTTATCAATCGTGATGATTTTTATATTGAAAAGATTAGTGATAAACTTATTATCCTCCATCAATTCTGGATAAAGTAAAGGGGTGATGGCATCTGTTGACTGTATGTTTGAAATGTCGATTCCCAGACTGGAAGCTATGGAGCTCATTGCGCCGCCGGAACCTTTTGGTGATTCTATTTCTGGCGCGAGTTTTGTTGAGGTCGTGTAGTATCTGGGTACGGAACAAATCAATAAATAAGAAAAGATTAAAATGAAGGGTAATATGCTTACAAACCAAACCCAATGATCAAACAACTTCTTGTTTATGTATCTCATGTCGATATTAGCAACACTGTTGTCAGAGGATGAGTGGTTATCAATAGCCGAAGTTCGAGCTTGTATATTTTCCATTTTTTTTATTTTCAATACTGTTTCAAATTGATTTTTGAGCAAAGCCCACGATTCTTTCATTAATTATTTATGATCCTTTCGTGTTCATTAATGGATATTCATGTGAAAGGAAAGTTCAAAAATAATGTTGTTGGGCGGAACCTTAGCGGTCTTTGACCCTTTGCAAGATGAGACGGTCTTCTAAACGATCTTGATGTAACATGATAATGTATATTGAATAATGGATGATGCGTTGGCGGTACTTCTTCTCCTCCCCTCATCATTGTGGTGAGGGGGACTGCCGCCGGAGGCGGAGCGAAGGAGAAGAGTCCGCATAAGACCTTGATGAGGTCGCAGAGTCGTCTACTTGGCTGGGCACGTGCCCGGTGTTTGATTGCGACTTTATTTCGACATGTTGGCGATGGTGGCGATCATGGCGGCGATGCTCGAAAGGCTGGATCCGAGACTCATGTATTCAGCAGCGGTCATCTTTCGGGTGAGCTTCGAGGGCACGACGATCTCACAGCCTGGCTCTACCTTGGCGCCACGGCTGACTTTACCGACCATGCCATTCATATATATAATGTATACACCACTCTTGCGGGCATTCTGCGCGAAGCCACCGGCAGCGTCGAGATAGTGGCGGACGCTTTCCCCACGCTCATAGCTGACTGTATTGGGATACATCACGGCACCGTTGATCTTCACCGTCGCTGTGTACGACGGTATGAGCAGACGGTCGCCGGCACGCAGCACGATGTTGGCATCGCTCTTCGGATCTTTCAGAGCTTTGTCCAGTTCGATGCCGACAGGATAGGTGTTGGGCACCTGGAACTTCTCGAGTTGCTTTTGCAGTGTCTCGTCTGAGTTTTGCAGCATGCTGTTGTTGTTGCTGTTGACGGCCAGTTGCATGAGTTGCTGGCGCAACTGCTCTTGTTGCATCTTGAAGGCAGCCTCCATACGTGTGCGCTCTGCCTCATTGGGCACGCGCATGATGCGGGCGCCCTTGATATAAGCGTCGGGAGCTACGCCGCCTGCCATCTTCACCAGGTCGGTCAACCGCATGTCGCGGTAGGCCATGGCATAGGTTCCGGGGAACATCACTTTGCCGTCGACCGTGACGTTCTGTTGTTCGCTGTAGGCGGGGCTGCGGCGCACATACACCTCATCGTAAGGTTGGAGCACAAAGCCCGGTTGTCCGTCGACGACGAATCCGTCCTTCAGCGCAAAGCTGTAGGTCTTGGCGATGATGCTGTCGGTGGTCAGCGCTTTGGGGTCAGAGACACGGCGGGCTACGTCGACCTTCACCGTTGAGGCCGTCTCTTTGAGTCCGCCGGCCTGCAGCACGAAGTCCTCAAGTGTCTCGTTGTCGGCATATTTATAGATGCCCGGGTAGTGGACCTCACCGTTGATGGTGATGGTGCGCTCGGTCATGGCTTCTTCTTTGGTGGGGATGAAGAGCACGTCGTTTTCTTTCAGTGGGATGTCGGCCACGCGTCCGCTCATGATGCCTTCGATGTCAGCGGCGATGACACGCAGCGTGCGGTCAGCGTTCATGCGGTGTATGACGGCACGGGCTGTGAAGGCTTGCTCAGTGAGGCCCTCAGCATGCTGGATAAGTGTGCGCACGCTGTTGATGCCGGCACCGAGCTGGTACATGCCAGGGCGGAAGACAGCTCCTTTGACTTCTACCGTGTTCTGGTAGCGGGGCAGGATCGAGTCCACGCTGACGCTGTCGCCGTCGGCCACGCGGAACGAGCTCATGTCAAACTCCTCAACATTGTACACGGCGTATTCGCGGCCCGTCTTGCGGTTGACGCGCACTGCTTTTTTATAGGCATCGCCCGTGAAACCGCCGGCATAGCGCAGCAGGGTCTCGATGCTCTCGTTGCGCTTCATCTCGTAGTACATCGGCCGTTTGACCTTTCCGGTGATGTTGACCAGACAGTCGTAGGGACCCACGATGATGACATCGCCGTCGTTGAGGCGCACGTTGCCTGTCATCTTGCCATTGAGGATATAATCATAGATGTCGCAGACGCTGATGAGGCGGTTGTGGCGATAGATCTTGATGTTGCGCAGAGTGCCGAGGTCGTTGGTGCCGCCCGCCATGTAGAGGGCGTTGAAGACACTGGCGAAGGCTGAGAGTGTATAGGTGCCCGGCGTGACGACCTCGCCCATGACGTTGACGGTGACGGTGCGCGTCTGTCCGAGTGATAGTTTGATGCGACTGCTCTGGTAGCGGGCTCCGAGCTGGGAACGGATGCGGGCAGTGGCCTGGGCCACAGAGAGTCCGCCAACATGGATGGGGCCGAAGTTCTCGATGACGATGTCACCGTCAGGGCTTACAGTGGCAGTGATACTTCGCTGTGAGGCACCATAGATGTCGATATTCACCGCGTCGCCCGGTCCGAGCCGGTAGCTTTGTGGCGTGGCGATGTTCATGATGGGTTCGAAGCTGAGATTCTTGTTGGAGAAGATGTCGCGTCCAAAGACCTTGTGCTTGTCTTTGCGCTGTTGGTCGAGCAACTGTTTGAGCAGTTTGGCCGTGTCGACGGGCATGATATTGCTGACCTCCTGCTGCATCTGCAAGAAGTCCTGGTCGTCTTCGTCGTATTGCTCTTGCCATTTTGGGGTACCCTGAATACGTCCTGTGGTGGCGGCATTGCGCTGCTTGTCGTATTTCTCGGTTTGCGTTTTTGTCTTCGACGATTTAGCTTTTCCGTTGTTTTGTCTTAGTCTGTTTTCCGCTGTTGCGGTTTCGGTAGTGTTTCCGAGTCCTTTGCCTTTGGTTTTTTGCTCATAGATGCGTCTCACCCTTCTGATTTGCGAGATGTCGACGCCGCTTTGCATCAGATGAGTGACGATTTGCGCCTGCGAAGATCCGCGGGTAGATTCGCGTTGTACATATTCCGCGACTTGAGAATCAGTCATAGACGATTGCGCGCAGACAGAGAGGGGAACAGCCAGTAGCAGGACCAGTCCCAATAGTATTTTTTTCATGTTATGTATTCTTTATGTCTATAAACTCTCTTTTTGCAAGATTATTGCTTGACAAAAAAGAAAGTTTTACCATGCTTAGGTATTTTCCGAATGCAAAGGTACAACAAAAAGTCTATAGCGACAATTATTTGGGAAGGAAACGAAATATAAGTTCTGACTCACTCCGAGACATTGCATGAGTTGTTTTCGCTAAATTGCTACTGATGTTTGCGAAAGCTATAAATATAGTTAATAACATTTGGCGGTATGGAAATAAGTTCTTATCTTTGCAACCAATATCATCTGGGGTTGACTGGATTTGACAGCAGGCTGAGATGGTACGTAAGCACGCAGAGCCTCGTTGGCTAGCTCTTTAATCTGAGTGAACAAAAATTTAATTGGCGAAAACAATTACGCTCTCGCTGCCTAATCGAAGTACAGTAGATTACTGGCTTAATCCCGTCATCAGATGATGGGACGAGACATCGCTCCAAGGATGTTGTTCCGAATCTGAGGATCAAGCGGTGCAGATAAATCGGAAATAGTCTTGCCGGGCCTCGACAGCAGGATGAAATTTTAGAGGCTAAGGCGCCGGTTGGTGGTCCAGGTCTTGCCGTCGCACGAAAACCAAAGGCTGGAATAAACGTGTAGAAAGCGTATGGTTTCCCTGTTTGGACGTGGGTTCGAATCCCACCAGCTCCACATCTCTTTGTGCGATAATGGCTTTGAGTCGGTACAGGCTTCTGCCGTTATCGTGTTTTCCTTTGCTTATAATGTAATTCTTTGTAAAAATGTGCTGATATTCTTGTCAACCAGTGCCTTGTTTGGTTGAAAAGTTGTATCTTTGCAGCCCCATATTTGCTTGAGGGTATCACTTAAGAGGGTAGAAAGATGAATATAGGACGGACTTTTAGGTATCTGTTGTTGGGAGCTGCACTTGTGCTTCCTCTCGCCGGCCGTGGTCAGAGTGTCTCTGATCAGGGCGACAGCCTGCGTCCGTCTGTTGCGCTTAAGACCAATCTCTTGTACGATGCTTTGCTGACTCCCAATTTTGAGATTGAGAAAGATCTTGGGCCACGTCTGAGTCTGGCGGCAGAGACCGCTTTCCCCTGGTATACCTGGCACAACAACCTCCGGTGCTACGAAGTCTTTGAGGCCGGGGGAGAGCTGCGCTGGTGGACAGGGCACTTTGCCAAGACACCTTATCGTCGTCTTACCGGCTATTTTGTGGGGGTGTACGGAGCCGGTGGCTACTACGATCTTGAATGGGACGGTACCGGTCATCGGGGCGGCTACTGGTCTGCTGGCTTTTCCTTGGGTTGCTCGCGGCGTATCGGGCGTCGCCTCAACTTGGAGTTCCAGGTCTCTTGCGGCTATGTCGGCGGATCCTATACAAGCTACGAGGCCGACGCGGACTATCATCCCTTGGAGAGACACCAAGGCTCGCTCGGATATGTAGGTCCCACCAAGGTCAAGCTCTCCCTCGTCTGGCTCATTGGCAGCAGAAAACGCCATAAGAAAATCGGTGGGCAAGGCAGTGGGGCAGAGACCACAAAAGAAAGGAGGGAGCTATGAGCCGTTGGATGATAGTGTCTCTTCTTATTGCCGTCGTGACGATGTTGGGTTCCTGCGGTGAGGACAGTTTCCTTGACCGCCGGGAGTTTGTGGATCCACGCGATGAGGTCACCGAGCTGATGCTCCATGTCGACTGGCACAAGTATGCCGAGGCCAAGCCCACCGGCATGTCGGTCTATGTCTATGCCGACGATGGGCAAGTGCGGCGGTATATCACCAACGACGTGGACTCCATCCGTCTGGATCTCCCGCTCGGTCATTATCGGTTGATGGTCTTCAATCTCTCCACTGACGAGTTCGGCTCGTTGAGCTTCTCCCACATGGATAATTTCGACTCGGCCCGTGTGACGCTGACACCCGACGCTCAGGTTCCGGCCCAGTCCTGGGATGGCGGCGCCACCTATCAGCGCGATCCTGAACTGCTCTATGTGGCCCGCGACACGGTCGACTACTCGTCAGCCTCTGCCGTCACCCGCGCTTCAGGCCTCGCCGACACGCTTCGCTATGCGGTGACGGTGGCACCGCGTCCGGTCGTCTCGCGGTTGATCATTCGTGTCAGGGTAGAGGACATCCGTGGGCTGAGGTCGGTAGTCGGCAACATCAGCGGCTTTTCTTCGGGATATTATATAGGAGGAAATAGCGGCACAGACTCCACTGGCACGCAGTTGCTCGACAACTGGAAGGTCACGGTCGACTCCGTCGGTGCCTCAAACGGATATGTCACGACCTCCATCACCACCTTTGGCCTGCCGCCCGCCGATTCACAGAAGGCTGCCGCCAATGTGTTGAAGCTAGCCTTCAAGATGGCCGACAACACCATTCGTGTCTATACGGCTAAAGTCGGCGATAAGTTCGAGGTTGTGACCGATGACGGAAAAGAGGATGACAGCACCAAAGTGAACTATCAGGTGACACTGTTGGGGAAGGTCTCAGACATCAAACTCCCGGACGTGAAGCCCGTCGATAGTGGTGGCTTCAGTGCCGAAGTCGACGACTGGGACAATGGCGGCGACTACGACATCACATTCTGAGTCTGTCGCACGGCTTGGCAGGTGTCTGGTCTTTAGCAGAATTGCGGCACTAAGGGGCAAGATCTTTTTTTATGTTAAATTTATACGGTTGTTATTGCTGTTTCAAAAAGATTACGTAACTTTGCAGCGTTTAAAGGGATAACCCGATAATCGATAGGATAAGAAGAAAGAAAGGAGATCTTTTCCATGAAAATGGAGATGTGTTTTCCTTAAGTTTGATCAATAGATATTAAGTAGAAAATTAGTTCTTACAACAATGAAAGACATGTTAAAGACAGTGGTTGCGGCCGCTGTGGTTGTGTCAATGGTAAGTTGCTCTTCAGAAGCAGATTTTGACAACACAAACACGACAGAATCCAACAAACAAGAGTCGGTGGAGACACCGATTAACTTCGGTTCGTACCTTGCACAGAGTAAGTCCAATCTTTCTCGTGCAGGAGAGACTACGCCTGCATCCTCTGTGATGACGAATACAGAGTTGCAGGCCAAGGGCTTTGGAGTTGTAGTGTTCTATACGGGTACATCACAGTATCAAGCTGGCCAGTCAAACTTGGAGCCGAATTTCCTGTATAATACGAAGGTTAGTACAAAGGACTGGACTTATTCGCCTGTTCGTTATTGGCCTAATGGTGGTCAGTCCGAGGGATCCACTCCTGTGGAGAGTACTCAATACTTGAGTTTCTTCGCTTACGCTCCGTATAAGGATCTTACGACTTCTACGACTAACGGCATTACTGGTCTGTCAAGTAATGACCATGCTGGTGATCCAACCGTTTCTTATGTTCTTGGTGCTACCGGTGCTGATGCTGACCTCCTCTGGGGTACAGCAGGTGATAATGGTACCACAACAAGCGGCGCAAAAGCTCAGGCTGGAACAACTTTCAACGGTGCTAAGGGGGCTGTCAACGCTAACCTCAGCAAGATGAAGGTAGGCGGTAAGGTTCAGTTCAACTTTAAGCACGCATTGGCTAAGTTTGGTGGCACAGGTGCAACAGGAACGAGCGATAAGACTTCTGGTCTGATGGTAGTGGCCGACATTGACAATGGTACTGCTACAACTGGTGGTAGTCTTGATGGCAACACAAAGATTACGGTCAAGAGTATTAAGATTGAGAGCGTGAAGGCTGGTACAGATGGAAAGGCAATGACTTCTGATTCCAGCATTCCTACAAGTGGTACGCTTAATCTCGCTACTGGTGTGTGGACTACTTCTGACTCCAACATGGGTAAGATCGACTACGAGATTAAGTCTCCTGCATATACTGCTACAAGTGGTGCTACTACACAGGATATGAACGCAGCTATCGCAGAGCCTGAGTCTGTTGCCAATGGTGAAGCGGGTTGGAAAGCCCTTCCTACAGGTGTTACTACCAGTGCTCAGAGCGTCTATACCGAGACTACTCCGCTGTTGATCATTCCTGACGGAAATGACCATATCTTCCGTGTGACCATCGACTATGTCGTCCGTACGAAGGATGCTTCTTTGCATAAAGGCTATACCGAGGTGGAGCAGAGCTTCTACAAGGACCTGACCCTGAAGAGCGTTTCTCTTAACGCTAAGTACAACCTGCTTATCCATCTGGGTCTGACCAGTGTGAAGTTCGACGCTACTGTATCTGATTGGACTAACACTGTAGCTGGATCAACACAGAGTGGTGCTGCACAGCCGGTTGATGGTGATCAGACGAAGGATCCAATGGTTATCTACATGCCTGCAAACGTTGCAGGTACAGCAAGTTCAAATTAAACAGCAAGCCCTATTAACGGGCTACTTTAAATTCACATAGTGGAATGAGAAGAAGGAACATCGTATTAGGCTGCATCCTGCTGCCACTGGCGTTGACCTCTTGTTCGCAAGAACCGGTTGCCGACGACGTGGGGGAGAAACTGTCTGTCGATTTCGCTACTTATCTTTCTCATTCCACGACAATGGAAGCTACAGCCGGTACTTCGCGATCGGCTGTAGCTTCTTTTTTTGTTTCCGGTGCGTCCACGCGTGCGGCTACACCTTATTATAATATAGAGACTGTCGGCGACCTGCGTCAGACAGGCTTCGGTGTGATGGCCTATGCGACCGGCTCACACGACTATGTGACCGACCAAACAACTTTCCTGCCCAACTTCATGTACAATCAGTTGGTCTCTTATGACGGCGGTACCAGTTCGTGGACCTATTCTCCCACGGTCTATTGGCCGGAGGACAAGGTGAGCTTCTTCGCCTATGCGCCTTACCGTGGTCAGGCCTCAGAGCGGTTTCTTGCCATGAACGACAGCACAGACTTTGCCAAAGGCAACAGTCATGCCGGCGCCCCTTCGCTGACCTACGCCGTGGCGGCCTCTCCGATGAACAGTGTCGACCTGCTGTGGGCTACCCAGACCAGTGGTCAGCCCTGGCTCAACCAGACCAAGCCGTCGGTGAGCTCGCGCCTGACGTTTTATTTCCGCCATGCCCTGTCCAAGATCAACCTCCAGGCTGAGTATGTCGCCGAGAAAGCATCTGATGAGGATGTCAGTGCTTCGGCCAACACGCTTGTGCTCATAGAGTCCATAGCGGTCGAGGGCGACGGCAGTCTGCCCGCTTCGGCCACGCTCTCGCTCTGCAATGCTTTGGCTTCCGTGCCTCTGTGGTCGCGGCCTTCCGGCAGTGTCAAGATCTCAGTCGACGATTCCTCGCTCGACAGCCGCTATGTGGCCGGTCAGGTCACCGATGCCGCGTCGTTTCTCAAGCTCAAGGAGGCTGGGGGAGGACTGCCGATGATCGTCGACGGCGCCACGGACAAGGCCGTGGACGTGCTGGCTCCTGTGCAGAGTCCGGCCGGCAACGCCACTACGGCCGCCCTGATGCTTATCCCCACCTCGGCGACTTCGGCGGCTGCCTCTAAGCTCCATGTCACGGTGACCTATACCATCGTCACCTACGACAAGGATCTGGCATACAACAATCCGCCTTATCTCGTCTTCACCCGCCATCAGCGCGTCAGCGGCACCTGCACGTTTGACAATGGTCTCGTGGCGGGGCGTGCTTACAACGTCAGACTGAAGATAGGGCTCCACGCACTGCGCTTCCAGGTCGATGCCGACAACTGGCAGGAGCCTGTCGCCTTCACTCCCGCTGTCAATCCATGGACAACGGGCGACGGCAGCGATAAGCACATGACGATAGACACCACGAAGTGAAGCCGTGGGGCAATACAGCAAACGAAATACTCGCAAGAGAATATGAACAGACATCTCCTACTTCTAATCAGCTTACCACTGGCATTGCAGACCTTGCTGTTGGCCGGATGCCACGACGACACCTTCCCGGAGAATGGCAGTCGGCCTGACGGTATTGCCTTCAGCGTGTCCACGGCCGAGATGAGGGCCACGGCTGCTGATGGCAAAACCACGCGCGCCAGCCGTGCTGTGGAGGGGCATGCTGTCTATGTCTCTAAGGTGTCGGCCAGTAACATCAGCCTTCATGGCAGTTCGGTCACGACCCGTGGTGAGATGGTCACCGATGATAATTTCTATTCCTCGTTCCACGTCATGGGCTACAGTTTTGCCACCGACAGCGATGCCCGGCCCCAGAAGTTTCTGGACACCGACGTGAAGAAAAGCGACAACTGGACGGCAACGCAGCTCTGGCCTGATGCCGGCAGCTACGATCATGCGCTGTTCTATGCCCTTGCACCGTATGACACCAAATATCTCACGGGACTGACAGCGAAGACTGACGGCTCTATGCCCTCGTTCACCTATACCGTGCCAGAGAATATTTCCGGCCAGAAAGACTTGATGGCTGCTTCGCAAACCACCGGGGGCAACCGTGTGGGTGGCTCTGCCGTGAGTCTGAAGTTCTATCACCTGTTGACGGCCGTGGATGTGGTTCTCGGCCAGATGCCCGACGGCGTGACTGTCAACTCGGTCTCCATCAGCGGCGTGGCCAATCAGGGCATCTTCTCCAACAGTGAATGGACGCCGGCCTCGTCCACGGGCACGTTCTCGGCGACAGGGCTGAGCATTGTCGCGGCCAACAACAAGAATGTATCCTTGCTTTCCGGCAAGGGCTCTTACCTGATGATGATACCCCAGACGGTGCCTGCCGGTGCCAAGCTCAGCGTGGGCATCAGTGTGCAGGAGGGCAGTACGTCGTCCAACTACACGCTCTCCACCAGCATCGCCGGCGATAAATGGCAGATGGGACATACCTTCACCTACACCATCAGCACCTCGGCCGTCGGCAAGGGATATATCCTCACCGTGTCGCCGTCTAACAGCGAGTTGGGCGGCACCGGCGGCACGACCGCCGTCGGCATGTACAGCTACAGCTATTACAAAGGCAGCGACAAGGACGAACGCAACAGCGTGGATCTCTATGCCGAGTTTCAGGAATGGAACGAGGCCAAGCAGACTTGGGGCTCATGGAGCGCGACGATGCCCTCATGGCTCAAGTGCGATCAGTTCGTTACATCCAATGGCTATCAAGTGTTTAAAGGAGACAGCAAGAATGGCACCAACCTCAATTTCACTGTTCAGTCACCTACGCCTGTGGAGGGCATTCATTCGACGAATATCGATGCCAGTGTGTTGCCTTACGACTATTCCGCCGGCAACACGACGAGCTGGTGGGATCTCTCACAGGGCACACGGCTCACGATGTCGTCCGGTGACTGGGACAAGAGCGTGACCACGGCCAACTGCTATATTGTCAGTCATCCGGGGCGTTATCTCTTCCCGCTGGTCTATGGCAATGCCATCATCAACCATGGGGCCAACCGCGCCGCATTCAACGGCATGAAAGATTATCAGGGCAACGAGATCACCAGCGAGCGCATCCCTGACTCACAGGTGGCGTATGCCAAAGTGCTGTGGAAAAATCCCGATACAGAATGGATAAAGATGTCGATGTCGGACAATGGCTTCACGCCGTCCAGCAAGCCCAGGCGCGTGGTGTTCGAGATTCCGAAAGGCTCCGGCGTGTCCGGCGGCAACGCTGTCATCGCGGCCTACGACTCCAACGGCGTGATTGTCTGGAGCTGGCATATCTGGCTCCTTGACACCAAGGATCTTTTCGGGCAGAATACCATGCAGGACATTACGGTGACCAATGCTGCCGGCTCACAGATCTCGCTTATGCCTGTCAACCTTGGATGGACACCGACCAACAACACCTATACTTATTATCCCCGTCACCGTGTCCGCGTGAAACTGACGCAGGCCACTAACGGAAATCCGGCCAACAAACTTACGGCCAGTGGCGGTCAGACAGCCTTGTTCACCATTGATCAGCATGCCCAGTACGATGAGGCCAGTACCCAAGGCTACTGCCCATACTATCAGTGGGGTAGGAAAGACCCATTGTTAGGGGCAACGAAAGAGCAAACGACCATCAAAACGTCGTGGGCATTCATGTCGTACTCTTTGAGTCATCCATGGGCTTTCCTCACCAATTGGATCAACAATATCCTTACATCGTGGAACAATGCCAGTGAGCCCAGTTGTATAAAGACCATCTATGACCCGTGTCCTGTGGGCTACCACGTGCCGCGGAGCTTTGCCTTTACTGGTTTTACGGCCGATGGTACGGCTTCATTGGCAACCAATGCCGCCAACATCTGGCACAGCGATAGACATGGTGTGGCCTTCTATACCGAACGGGACGGCGACAGCAAGGGGGCGACGATCTACTTTCCCGTCATCGACCGGCTTGACGAAACGGGGACCTCACAACAGGGTTCCATCTATTGGACCTCGTATCTGAATAAGACGGGGAGCACGTCGTACCCGCCGATATATATGTTTATTGGCAGCGATTTTAAGTTGGTAGATCCTTATTGTAATGCCAATGCGTCCTTTGGTGGATATGTGAGGCCGGAGAGAGAATGATGAATGTTGAATGATGAGTGATGAATGTTGAATGATGAGAAAAGAGATATATAAAATAGGTGTAGGCATCTTGTCCGTAATGATGTTTGCGGCCTGTGGCAGTGAAAGTGCTGATAACGGGGGCGGCGTATCGCCTGACCGATCGGTGCTGATGCGCTTTGGTGCTTTGTCTGACACCATGAAGATCCTTAATCATAGACCAACGAATGCTGGGACGAAGTCAAGGTTTGCCGAGACGCGCGCGGCCACACAATACTATGCGAACAAAAAAACGGGAATACCCGCGGGACAGGCTATGGGCGTCTTTGGCTATCAGTATCCCTATGGGCAGGACTGGGCCGTGACCGACACGGCCAACTTCATGTACAACCGGCGCATGGTCAGCGGCGGGCGCAATGCCTATGGCCATACCACTTTCTCCTATTCTCCTTTGGCTTACTGGCCTCAGGAAAACACTTACCGTCTGGCCTTCTTCGCTTACTATCCTTATGAGGCGACGCCCACCACTGCGGGCAGTTCGACGACGGCTTCAACGACGGGCATCGTGCCGACTGTGGCGCCGGGTACGGGCATGGGGACTTTTGCGTTTACCACCCAGGACAAGAGCAGTGAGCAGGTCGACTTCATGATGTCGGACTTGCGCACCAACCTCACTCACGCCACCAACTTATCAGGTTCGGCGTCCAGTGACACGGTATCACTGCCTATGCATCATCTCTTGTCTCAGGTGGCTTTTCATGTCGACACCTCGACGGTGCCGCTGGGCTATACCTCTTTCCATGTGAAGTCGATCACCATGCGCCATGTGGCAAAGCGAGGAACGATGCGTCCGACCTATTCCTCAGGTGCCACTTCCTTTGCGTGGACGTTGGAGCCAGCCACCGACAACGATTCCGTGACGGTCGATAATATTGAGGACGATGCCACGGAGGCAGTACCCTGCTGCTTACTGCTGTTGCCGCAGGACAACAGTGCGATCAGTCTGCGTGTTGAGGTGACGGCTGTTCCCGTGGGCGGCGAGCATGCCATCGTGGGCAATGCCACCATGCTCATGAGCGGCACGGGTGTGTCGGGCAACTGGCAGCGTGGGCAGGCTTATTATTATACGCTACGGCTGAAAGAGCTGACGAAGGAGAACCGGCTCTATATCTACATCACGCCCGGCGCGCCCGATGATCCCGACCAGAGCGAGGACTATACCGGCGGCTCGGCCATCGAGTGGGGTGGAACATGGAATGGTGGCGACATCGACGCTGCCAAGCCTGCCGTGCGGCCTGCTGTTCCGTCCCGTGTCAGTCCCGCTATCTGACAATAATCTTTTCACCGTTGACAATATACACGCCTTTGGGCAGTCGTGAGAGAGCTTCGGGGCTCTCACCGACACATTGTCCGCTGAGACTATACACGCGGCCGTCCCGTTTCGGGTTGGCCGTTTTTTTATTGTCCTCGCCATTGAGTTCTGTAATGCCCTTAATGTCTGTGGGCGTTCCGCCTTCTCCGATGCTTCCGTGCTCCTTGCCGTCGTAGGAGGTGAAGAAAGCCTTGGCGCCGGTTGTAGCGTTAGTGCTGGTGTAGTCGATATATGCGTGGTATGCCGACAGATGTGCGGATACGCTGCCGATGGTGTATAGTTTCCCGCCGCCGTCTTGTTTGCTGTTGCTGCCGACCACGACGAGCGAGCCCTTGTTGAGCAGTGTGGTGGCGAAGATGCCCATGGCGGTGTAGGCGCTGTTGCTTGGCGCCTTGAGATAATAGTCAGAGGGTTGGGCCACTTGGCCCATGTAGACGCTGTCGACGGTGAAGCCATCAGACAGTGTGCTGTCGGGATAGACAAAATAAGGCCGGCCGGCCACCACGAACTGGTAGTAGTGGCGGGTGAAGAGCACGCTGTCGTTGCGCACATCGTCGAAGGCGATGAGACGGGCGCGACGGCCAAAGGTGCGCTTAAACTGTCCTTCGTTCATGCTGAATGGCACGCAGAGGCTCGACCACCTGCCTTTGGTGTAGTTGTTGGGAACCTTCACTTTGACGAAAGTGCCTTTATAGGTGGCGGGAGTGGCATCACCCTCCTCAGGCAGTTGTACCACCTCTTGGGTGCTCTGATGCTCGTCTTCGGTATAGGAGAAACCGCAAAGACCAATCTTCGACACATTGGAGAAAAAGAAATAGGTCTTGCCCGCCTGCACGTCGAAGGTATAGCGCACGTAGGCCTTGGAGATAATCTGGTGAGCACCCTCTGCGGTGGAGAATACTGCCTCACGCTCACCCTTGGTGTGGCTCTGCCAGTTGTCGATGATGTACGCCTCGCGCTGTTTCGCCAGTGCGGAGCCGCTTTTGGCCTCGGGTCCCATGTCGCTGAAGTCCCATTTGATCGTCTGGCTTCCTACCTTCTCCCCGTTATAGTTGGCGCGGTAGATGCCTTTCGTGGCGGGACCGAGTGAGTTCAAGTCTTCGTCCTCAATGGCAATGGCATTTGACGTGTTGTTTTCTTCGGTGAAGTCCACGGCCTTTCCTGTCTCGTCGACGAGGTAGTAGGGCGTCCATTTCACCTTTACTGTATACGTGCCGTCTATATTGGGGTCGATGTCACGCGGGTTTCCTGAGTACTGGCAGCATCCGTTTTGCAGAATATAGACGTTGAGGCGGCCGTTGGAGGTAGGCTCAAACTTGAGATAAGCTCCCCGGCAGGGTACATCCCATGTGCTGGGTGCTGAAGGCATGTAGTTGCCTGTGTTGCGATATACATTTTCGTGTTTGGCGTTCATGCCGCCGCCTGTGTAGTCAGGGAATCCGGCGAAGATGCGGTCGTTGGCTCCCACGGAGTCCATCTTTGCCGTTTTCCATGAGTCGATGCCGTAGGTACCCTTCTGAGGATTGGCTAAATAGTAGTTGCTCCATCCGCCGTAGGTCATCGTGATATTGGTTTTCGGAGTGGTGGTGACCACCTTTCCCACATAGGGCGTTTCTCCCTCGTGTACGATGTAGACTGGCAGACCGGAGAGCCAGACGGCCATGATGGCATGCTTGACGGCTTTGGACGTGCCGTCGGCTTTTGTCTCTGGAGATTTCACAGAGGCCAGTACACCGATACCCGGATTTTTGACCAGATGATGATTATCAATGGCGGTCTTGTCCACATTGGCTGCGATAGTGATACGGCTGTTGGGGTTCACGACGATATATTCCGGTTTCTGCTCTTTCTGCTCATCGTTTTCCTGGTCATACTCCGTGGAGAACGTTACGTTTTTGTTAGCCAGGGTCATCAGATAGGGCAGATGTCCCGTATAACTGCCGATATATATCTTGGCTCTGGTGTAGCTCTTGGTGTCGTATCGGCTCATCAGCCATGCCGGTTGGTAGTTGATGCCATAGAGTTGCAGTCCGTCATTGGATGATCCGTTGCCTATGTTGAAAAGGTAATAGGTCTGTCCGGCGATGAGCGGATAGGTGAACGTGTGGCTTGCCACGCCGTCGGCCTTGGCAGTGTATTGGTCGTCCTCGTAGTCACCGTTGTCTTTGATCCATCGCAGAGTGACCACGTTGTCTTTCAGATAGTTGGCCTTGATGGTGACATAGCCGTTCACCTTGGGCTGTAGTTTGTAGAACGTACCTCCGGCGGGCGTGACAAGATCACTGCCCGCGAACTTCACCTCTTTGGCTTCGGAATAGAGAGTGCCGTCGCTGTTGGCTTTTACCGTGAAACTCTTTTCGCCTTCTTTGCCGAAGGTGATGACAAGTCCTGGTACACCGGCGATGCTTGTGCCGGCTTCCATCTTGCCGGTGGCGGTGAAGGTCAGCATACCGGCATCGGAGGGCGTGACGCTGACTTCACCGCTGGTGTTGTCGTAATTATAGGCATAGGCGTCTTCACCTTCCTTGATTTGATAGTTCCAGGTCGCTTCTTCCTTTTTCCATATTCTCAGATAATATGAAGCCGTCCCACTATTATAGACTTCGGCGTCATCAGTGGTTTCCGGTGTGGCCTTCACTGTGATGATGGCATAGCTCTGGTCATTGCCAATGTTCACTCTACCCGTTGACTCATCAATAGTAGCGTTGCTGCCATCGTGCAGTTCTATGGTATAGTTCAGCGTGAAATGTGAGGAGATGTTCTTGCCGTTGGCATCGGTAATCGTCAGCTCGGGCTCGTCAAAGGGCTTTCCAACATTGGCCACGCAGCTGTCCTGCGAGAATTTCAGCGTTGGCGTGATTTTGTCGAGGACAGTGAGGTGTATCGGGGCTGAGACTTCGCCATAGTGGGTGGTATCCCAGGGATGGAAGACAAAGATGATGTCGGTGTTGGAGACGGCCTTGCCGAAAGACAGCCGCCAGTTGCTCGCTGACTTATTATATTTTAGTGCCGTATAATCGTAGCATACCCATTCCACGCCATTTTTGTCTGTGACGGTGGAGTCTGGGTTGAAAGCGTTTCCATAAGTTGTCGCGCTGGGCTCGGCTGACTTGGGGACACGTACTAAATATTTTCCACCGACTTCGACACCCTCATAGTCGTTTCGTAGGGTTGGTTGATTGTCTTCACCGATATAGCCATTGATATACGTCGTGAAGGTGTTGGGTGAGACTATCAGTCGGGCATGCCGGGTGGCAGAAGAGTAGCTCAGGGTGGTTGAGCTGCCGCTGAATATTGTTGAATAATCATAGTTCCATGCCTTGTCCGGCGTGGCTTCGACATCAAAGACGACAGTGCCCTGGACTGTGCCATTGGTCTGCATGGTCCAGTCGTATGCTCTGTGTGAGCTTGTCCAGAAACTGCCGCAGATGTTGTTGGGATCGCTTTTCTTGGTGAGTGTTATTTTGAAACAACTTGTGACATCATTCCCTAAGTCGTCGCGTACGATGGCCGTGTCGAGATCCACCTTTGAGTCAGTCAGTCTGATGGAGTGAACCTCGTGGGGATAGCTGACGGTGGTGGGTATGATGCCGCTGGCCTTGATGATGGTCACGGGCACGTTTTGCTGATAGCCGGCATATTGTGTGGCGTTCTTTGGCGTGAAAGCGTAATGGAGGGCAAAGGTTCCCTCCTTGTCCAGTGAGGCGATTTTGTGCTTGTCACCGACATAGTGAAACAGCGTACCTTCGGGATTGTCTGTTCCGTTGGTGGCTTTTGCGGTGATGTTGAGCGTGTATTTGTCAGTGATGTCTGTGCCGCGGTCATCGGTAACAGTCGCTGTGGGCAGCGCGATCTCTGTTCCGCGATAAGCCTTGATGGTGTCCTGCGTGAGGGCTACGTGTGGTTCTATCTGCGGTATGTGTATGAGGTAGGCGCCGTAGACGGTGTTAAAGGTGCTGTCGGAGTAGGGTATGGCCCTTATCATCACGTAGGCGTCGCCGGGTTTGTCGCCGATGGTCACACGTCCGTAGAGTTTTGTCACCGTGCAGCCGGTGGCGGCGTCGGTGGTTTCGACGGTATTGTCGGTGAGGTCGGCGGCTTTGCCAAAATAGAAGTTTACGGAGAACTGCGAGGTGACGTTTGTCTTCATCTCGGGATCAGCGAAGAGCGCATAGGTGGGTGTCTGCTTGAAGCTCTTCTGGAGGATCGACTGCTCGAAATAGGAGCCGGAGAGTCGTACATAGGGTATGGCCTTGGCGCACTCCGTGTAGGACACGGTCATGCTGCCTGCCTTGTCGTCGAGATAGAGAGGCTCGCCCTTCACGGTGAGCTGCAGGGAGTGGTTGTATCCGGGCACGGCGATGTCGCCGTCGTCCATCGTCCATGTCACCTCCTCGGTGTTGCCGTTACTGGCCGTGAGCTTGCCACGGTTAGGGATGATGGAGTCGAGGAGAGTCGCGTTGAAGGAGCCGAGTTTGTCAAAAACGATTTTGTTGAACAGGTAGGCTTCCTGTGTTGTCGTCTTCTGCTGTCCGTTGATGGTGATGGTGCCTCCGGTGGTGATCTTTACGGCCTGGCGTGAGGCATCCCACGATGCTTTGTCGAGTATGATGGTGAAGCCGTCCACGGTCTTGGTCACTGTGGGCGCGCCCTTGAAGTCGGTGGCGGTGAAAAGGCCCGACAGCCCGATGGTCTTCGTCTGTCCGTAGGCGGCGAAGACTGGCAGGAAGGCTGTCAGAAGGCTGAGGATGACGCAGAGACTCACTTTGCGTGCCGTCCGTATATACTTATTTTCAATACCTATTGTGTTCATGTCGCTATCCCTCTGTATCAGAGATACGATACAAAGATACGTACTTTCTTCCATATATCCCGTTTTTTTTCTATAAAAATTGTTATTGCTGTTCGGTTAATGGATGATTGCTGTTTTGCCGTTTTGCGACAATAGCAAAGTCGGGGGGTGTGACAACGGAAAGAAATCCAACAAAAACACTTTCGCGTCAACTTGTATTATAGAAAAGGAAGAATCAAAAAACAGGGAGTTGAATGTCAGAAAAGGGCTTGGGAAATGAGAAACCAGTGGTTTCATTGGGTCATCTCAGTGGTTTTACCTCATCAATTCACCGCTTTGATGAGGTAAAACCACTGAGATGATAGGGAATTATAGAGCGAAAGCGGCGAGAAAAGGGTGGTTTTGTCGTGCGAAATCATGTAAACATTATTCAAGATGTTGCTAACCAGTAAGTAATGCATCGCTGATAAAAAGCGAGAAATCACGTCCAAGGCCATGCCTGCTCGCAAAAATCGCCTTCTCGTGCCCGATTTTTTGTCAGTTTATCTAACAATTGCGATTCTCCTTCATGATTTTTATGGTTTGTGAGCAGACTCCATCTGAAGCGATTCCCGCGACTGTGTTGATGTCGGCGGGTCTGTTGCCTTTGGGCCCTATGCTTGCGATAAGGCTTGAGGAGTCTCTTGAAAATAAATAAACACGGAGACGAGAGAGCGGCCTGTGTGCTCTTTCGTCTCCGTGCTTTGCTGATTGGAGGATACGGCGTTGTGTGCCTTCTATGTGTTAGTCTACTGTGAGATGAGTCTTACAGCCTGAGTCCCTTGAGGATGTCGGCCATCTTCTGCTTGGTCTCGATGTTGGTCGGTACGAGTGGCAGACGGAGCACGTTCTCGATCATGCCCATGTCGTTGAGCAGTGCTTTCACGCCGGCCGGGTTGCCGTCGACAAAGAGCAGGGAGTAAAGCTCGGTGAACTTATGATGGATCTTGCGGGCGGGCTCATACTCGCCGTTGAACTCCAGGCGAATCATGCGGGAGAACTCTTTGGGCAGTGCGTTGCCGATGACAGAGATCACGCCGGCCGCTCCGCTGGCAACCATCGAGAACGTCAGCGCATCGTCGCCACTGATGACGTCGAAGTTGTCGGGCTTGTTCTTGATGATCTCGTCGACCTGCTCCAGACTGCCGCTGGCTTCCTTCACAGCTACGATGTTGGGGCAGTCCTTAGCCAGGCGCACCGTCGTAGCGGCTTTCATGTTCACGCCCGTGCGACCGGGAACATTATAGAGTACGAGGGGCAGCGGACTCTCGGCGGCGATAGCCTTGAAATGCTGATAGAGCCCTTCCTGCGACGGTTTGTTGTAGTATGGACAGATGCTCAGGATGCCACTGATGCCGCTCCAGTCGGTTTGTTTCATCTCTTCGATGACGGCGGCGGTATTGTTGCCACCACAATATTTTAGGATAGGCACGCGTCCGTTGTTCACACGTTTCACCACCTCCGTGATCTTGTCCTTTTCCTCTTTCGTCAGACAAGGGGCTTCTGCCGTTGTCGCGAGAATGCACAGGAAGTCGGCACCATTGTCGAGCTGGTAAGCCACCAGCTTCTCGAGTGCGGGATAATCCACTTCTCCTTGAGAAGTGAAAGGAGTGATGAGGGCGATGCCCAGACCTTTGAAAATATTGTTTGCCATAACAAATTGTTGTTGTTTGTTGCTTAATGACGATATTGCTACAATCTTTTTGCAAAGTTACGCTTTTTTCTTCATATTGCAAAAGAAAAAGAGTATTCCTTTAAAGATCGTTTGCTAAATTCGTCGAGTTTCATCAAGCTAACAAGCTAATGTTATTATTAGTACGAGATTCGGGAAATAATGCCTTCTATGGATGATGAAGACAATAATTCCGGTGAAGAATGCCGTTCACCTTAATATTTTGTTGTAACTTTGCAGTATATTTGAGAGTATATACAATATTAAATAATAGAGTTCATCCCCATGTGGTTGTTTTTAGCTTTTATGTCCGCTGCCCTTTTGGGCTTCTACGACTCGTTTAAGAAGAAGTCGCTCAATGGCAATGCGGTAATCCCCGTGCTGTTTCTCAACACTGTTTTTTCTTCTCTTATCTTCCTGCCGTTCATCATCCTCTCGGCTACAACCTCCTGCCTTGACGGAAGTATCTTTCATGTGGCAACAGGTGGCTGGGAGATGCACAAATATATCGTTCTGAAGAGCTTTATAGTTCTCTCCAGTTGGATCTTCGGCTACTTCGGTATGAAGCACCTGCCACTGACGATTGTGGGCCCGATCAATGCTACACGGCCGGTGATGGTGCTCGTGGGTGCTATGCTTGTCTATGGAGAGCAACTCAATGTGTGGCAGTGGATAGGTGTGCTGTTAGCTGTGGCCTCTTTCCTGATGCTGAGCCGTTCGGGACGGCGTGAGGGTATCGACTTTAAGCATAACCGTTGGATATGGGCAATCGTGCTCGCTGCTGTTTTGGGTGCGGTCAGTGGACTCTATGACAAATATCTGATGGCATCACCGGCGGCCGGCGGCATTGGCATCGACCGCATGGCCGTGCAGTCTTGGTACAACATCTATCAGATGGGGTTGATGCTTGTCATGCTACTTTTGCTGTGGTGGCCTACCCATAAGAAAACTACACCTTTTCGCTGGCATTGGTCGATCATCGGCATCAGTGTTTTTCTCTGTGCTGCCGACTTTGTCTACTTCTATGCGCTGAGCCTGCCGGGTGCGATGATCTCCATCGTGTCGATGATTCGCCGTGGCAGTGTATTGGTGAGCTTTCTCTTTGGTGCCCTTGTCTTCCATGAGCATAATCTCAAGGCCAAGGCACTTGATCTGGCTCTGGTGCTGCTGGGCATGGTATTCCTATATATCGGCAGTAAATAGGACTCTGGATTAGCAAAAGATTTAGTATTCGATGTCCCACAGAAACAAACCGTGGGCAGGCATCGACTCTCCGGCATCGGAACGGGTGCCTGTAGCTACCACCTCACGGAACTGTTCCAGTGTCATGCGGTGACGGCCAACCTCGAAGAGCGTGCCCACCACAGCCCGCACCATGTTGCGGAGAAAGCGGTTGGCAGCAATCTCGAAATACCACGTTGTCGGTGACGTGCTTACCCATTGGGCTGTGGTGACCTGACAGAGCGTTGTCTTGTTGTCAGCGCCGGCCTTGCAGAAAGCTTTAAAGTCGTCCTGTGTGGTGAGCCACAGAGCGGCCTCGTTCATCATCTCGAAATCGAGTTTCCAGTGAGTCTCTACAGAGTAGTGTCGAAGGAAAGGATCGCGCTGGGTGTGGATGAAATAGCGGTAGGTGCGTCGTTTGGCCGAGAAGCGCGCGTGCATGTCCTCGCTGACGCGCTCGGCGCGCCCGCAGCTGATGTCGCGTGGCAGAATGCGGTTGAGACGGTAACAGAGTTGGTCAGTGTCGAGCTCTTTGTCGGTGTCGAAGTGACAAACCATTGTACGGGCGTGGACGCCGGCGTCTGTGCGTCCGGCTCCAGTCACTGCAATCGGTTGACTGAGCAACGTGCTCAGACATTGCTGCACTTTTTCCTGCACCGACATGCCGTTGGGTTGTATTTGCCAGCCATGGTAAGCTGTGCCGTCGAAACTCAGCCAAAGGAATATTCTCATATATATTGTTTGCTTAATCTAATCTGATTATTTGCTTAATCTAAATCTGACGATTTGCTTAATCTAATCTGACTATTTACTTAATCTGAATCTAATCAATGCCCGATCGTCAAAGGACACGTTGCCCTGCATGAGTCCTTTGGTAGCTTTGAATGTGTGGATGTTATAAGGGTCGATGGCTAACTGCTTACAGAGGGCGGCTTCACTGTCTTTTAGTGTTGGACGGAGAAAGGGATAACCGTCGCTCGCCAACACGATGTCGTGAGGCTCGTCCTGTCTCAACGTGATCACCTTGACACCCGGCATGAAGATGTCGAAGCCATCGATGACAGCATAGGTGCGGTTCTCGCCTTGCATGCTCGCGATGAGCTTCGGGAGAATGGCGTCACGTGCATAGTCGTGGACGATTCGCCCGTCCTTTACCATGCCGGGATGCTCTGTCAGCAGGGTGGGGAAGAGACGGCTGCGCTCCTCGGCTATCGTGGCTTCCGACGGCTTGTCGTTGGTGTAGAGGTGTCCGTCGACCATGCACTGGCAGTCGCCGATCATCCAAATTTCCTTTTGCAGAAGACTACAGACCACCGCACTGGCGCACAGCCGTTGCTCGGGCGAGCGGCGAGGCTGTGAGTCATCCAATGGATAAGCCTGGTGGATGACTTGTGTGACACGGGTGCAGAACTCGGTGACACTTAGCGAGGCAGGAGCCTGGCGCAGAAAGTCGCTAATGAGCGTCATGGCATAACGTCCATTGCGCATGGTCGGATGGTAATGTTTTGGCGTCTTACTCGTGCTGCCGTCGATGACAGCAATATAGTTGTCTGCCACGACGATGCCATCCTCACAGTCTGCCGGTGAGTGCTTGCCGGTGAGCGCTTGCTCAACGACGACGGCCTTTGAACTTGCCGTTGGGCGTGAAGTTAGGGTTGAACGATTTGCGTTTGTCGTCATTGCGTTGATCGCTGTTTCGTTTGTCGCCATTCCGTTTGTAGCTGCTCCGTCTTTCGTTGTTTCTTCTACCATCGTAAGGCTTGTCGTCGAATTTTCTTCTATCGTAAGGCTTGTCTTCGAATCTTCTTTCCCCATTGACTTTCGCACTATAGGGTTGTCTGTTGTCGTGATGTCTTTGGTTGCGGTCTCTTCTGCCGCTTGGCTGATGAGCGGCTTTCTCGGGTGTACTGCCGATGGCCTTGCTGTCGTAGTGAACATGTCCATGGAAGGGAGCACCGTTGTAGAGCTTCTTGATCAAGTCGGGGCGTCCGATGCGTCGCAATTCACGCTCTATGCCCTGCCGCTCTTCGGGTTTATACCAGAAGAAGAACTGTCGTTGAGCCAACTTTTCGCGTGGTGTCTTGGCAGAGAAGACCGGTTCGAGAGTATAGGGGTCGTAACCCGTATACCACGTCTCGGTGCTGACGGTCATCGGCGTGGGCGTAAAGTCCTGCACTTGCTCAAGGTGGAAGTCCAAATCTTTGGTGATGACAGCGAGCTCTGCCATGTCTTCTTCTTGACAGCCCGGATGGCTGCTAATAAAATAAGGTATGATCTGCTCTTTCAGACCCTCCTCTTTGTTGATACGGTCGAATATGCGCTTAAACTCATAGAACTGCTCAAACGACGGCTTGCGCATGAGTCGTAGTACTCGGTCGGACGTGTGCTCGGGGGCAACCTTCAAGCGTCCGCTGACATGGCTGGTGATGAGCTCTCGGGTATATTGCCTGGCGGCTTCGTTGGCCTTCTCATCCTTACTCTTATAGAGCAGGAGGTCGTAACGCACGCCACTGCCGATAAAACTCTTCTTCACACCGGGCAACGCGTCGACGGCATGGTAGATGTCAAGCAGGCGTGAGAGATCCGTGTTGAGATTGGGACAGATCTGAGGGTTGATGCACGAGGGCCGCTTGCAGTGCTCACAGGCTTTTTTGTTGCGCCCTCCCATGCCATACATGTTGGCCGACGGACCACCGAGATCCGAGATGTATCCTTTGAAGCCGTCCATGGCAATGACCTGACGGGCTTCGCGGAGGATGCTCGCCTTGGAGCGGCATGCGATGAACTTGCCCTGATGGGCCGAGATGGTGCAGAAGGCACAGCCGCCGAAACAGCCGCGATGTAGATTGATCGAGAACTTGATCATCTCGTAGGCTGGTATCGTCTTGCCTTTGTATTTGGGATGCGGCAACCGCGTGTAGGGCAGGTCGTAAGCCTCGTCCACCTCTTCCGTTGTCAGAGGAGGATAGGGAGGATTGACGACGGCGAACTTGCCGTCGACAGCCTGCAACAGTCGCTGGGCGTGCATCTTGTTGGACTCTTCTTCGATATGCCGGAAATTCTCAGCCTCAGCTTTCTTGCTTTGCAGACATTCCTCGTGAGAGTGGAGCACGATGTCGTCGTCGCTGATGCCTCCCGGGATGTCTTCCTGCTTGCAGAGATAGACCGTTTGTGGAATATCATGGATGTCCTTGATGTTGCGTCCCTCTTCGAGCTCATGGCAGAGCTGTATCGTATTTTTCTCCCCCATGCCATAGAGGATCATGTCCGCCCCGCTGTCGCAGAGTATGCACTTCATCAGCCGGTCCTGCCAATAGTCGTAGTGCGTGAGTCGTCGCATAGACGCTTCGATTCCGCCCAAGACTACGGGCACGTCGGGAAAGAGCTGCTTAAGAATCTTGGTATAAACGATGCTGGGGTAATCCGGTCGCATGTCATGGCGTGCATCAGGACTGTAAGCATCATCGTGCCGCATACGTCGGTTGGCCGTGTAGCGGTTGACCATGGAGTCCATGGCACCGGCCGACACAGCAAAGAAAAGACGTGGCCGTCCAAGTTTTTTAAAGTCTCGGTAGTCACCATGCCAGTCGGGCTGAGGCACTATTGCCACTTTATAGCCTTTAGCTTCAAGGAGTCGGCCGATGACAGCCGCGCCGAACGAAGGGTGGTCGACATAGGCATCACCGGAAAAGAGAATCACGTCGAGCTCATCCCACCCACGCAACTCGCATTCCTTGCGTGTCGTGGGTAGGAAGTCTGTCAGCTGATATTTTTGCGTCATATCGTAATTATGTGTCAGAACTATTGTTTAGTCGGTGACGTTTTGCGGATCGTTATCGTCTGCCGCTGGTTGGGCTGCCTTCCATTGCTTGTAGGCTTCGACAAGCTGCTGGAGGCCGAAGGCCTTCATGTTGTTGTTGTAGATGACATCCAGGCAGAGGTCAAGAAGGTTGTTGTCCTTCATGGTCTCAGACTCCAACATTGATCGCACGTTGAACTTCAACTTGTCCAAAACGGGCTCGTCTATGATGCCGTTGCTGTCAACGAGGTTGTCTAAGAGAGAGTATTTCTCGATGGTCTTAAAATGTTTCTCGCTGATCTCGATACTACGGGTACCGGAATGGTTTGCTTGTATTTTCATAATGTATTGTTTTGAAATTAACTTCTTTAGAGTAATGGTTATGTTGTTTACTTCAACAGGAAGTTCAGGATGCCGGTCATCAAGCGTCGCTGCATGTTCTTATCGGTGATGCATTCAAAGGGGAAGGCCATTGTGAAGCTACGGTAGTCGTTGCCTTTGTAGGCTACGGCAGCAGAGTAGCCATTGTTGTACTGCATGGCGCAGACGGCGCCATCTGCAGGCTGAAGAATATCAGCGTGTGTAGCCGCATAGTGGTCGGCATTGGGAATGCGATAGAAGTCGAAGTTCTGTTGCAGCCCGTTGACTCCCTGCAAGGTGTCGGTTCTGAGTGAGCCAGAGTAGTTGACCTTCAGCGTGGCGGACAGCCAGTCTGCCTCTTTGGTTCCTGTCATGTCTGCTCCTACATAGGCTCCGCTGACCAAGAGTTTACCACCACTTTTGGTGTAGGCTGTGAGTTGTTTTTGAATGTTGTCGGTAAAAGTCTTGTCGTAGACCAATGCGTCGGGAGAGTATTTCTCCAGTCCCAGTACCATATCGACGACATCGAAATCGTTGAGAGCTACTCGCCGGGTCTCCACAGCGTGGGAGGAACAGCTGACGACATTGTATTTCCCGGCACCTGCAATGGCCTCGACATGTGCTGTTGATGCATCGAGATTGTTGCCTGCGATGACTTTTCCTGCAAGGCTCTCGTCGGTATAGCCGAGTCCGTCAGAGCTTTCCCGTCCAATGCGGCTCTTGTTGAAACTCTGCTGATAGCCCAGCCATCCGATCGTCGGCCCATAGCTTACTCCTATGTCATCTCTCATGTCGAAGCCCTGTTGGCTGTTGTTGTCGATGACGGTAGGGGCTGAGAGTCGGTGGAAGCCATTGACGACGAGAATGCTTTTCTGAGATCCCGATTGCGCGGAAAGGGCAATTTCTTCAGAGGGGAAGCTCTCTCCGCCACGGTTGATGGCTGTGACCTTGAATCTGTAGAGCACGCCAGGCTTCACGTCGAGGTCGACAGATGTGGTCTTTACTTTCTGCCCATTGTCGTAACCGCCCTTTCCGATGGCTGTGTAGAGGACGAAATAGTCGGGATGTGCGGATGGCTCCTGCGGATCGTCTTGCACTACCCATGAGACGTGTGCCTGTTGACGGTTGTTGATGGTGACAGCAGGATCCTTGGGCGGCAGAGGCTCGATGATCGTGGGGCGTCCGTGCATTGTGTTGACATAGCGGGCGAGCGTCTTATAGACCGATCGGGCGAGGGTGAATTTGAAGTGTGGATCCTGAGCCAGCTTCATGTCGGGGAAGTTCTGGTGTGACAGCGTCTCAAGGATTGCCGAGGGCACTTCGGGCACGCGGGTCTCGGAATAGTTGCGGTCCCAAAGGTATCGTCTGGCCCAATTACCATATTTATAAGTAAGATCGCGCGTAAGGTTGTCGAGAAGGTCCTTGGCCAGCATCTTGGAAGCCTGCCGTGTGAGTCCGGAGGAAAGTTGACCATCGTTGTAGTTAGTGGTGCAGATGGCCAGGGAACCAACGAGGTCTTTGCCGTTGGGTGCATAGCCAGCGTCACTGTGAACGGCCAACGACAACTCGAAGGGCACGTGTTCGCCTTCAACAGTTGGTACATAGACAGAGCCTCCTGCCAGCCAGTTGAGCATACGCGAGCGGCTGTTGATGTCATCGGCGTAGTCGTCGGTACCTCCCCGGCTGCTATATATATTATAAGGAGCACCTGCCCATTGACAGAAATATCTGGAGCCCTCCAGAACGCGTGGCAATCCGCTGGTGACACCGCCACGTGAGATATTGCCCATACCACCACCGAAGCGCACGGCATCGGCGGTGACAACGCCTCGGCGCTTGCTCTGGTTGGTGAGCATGACACAGTTGTCGATACTTTTTCCCTCTCCAAAGTCGAAGGTGCCAAGATAGACCCATGTACCGCCGCCCATCTGCTGGTTGACGCGCACCTCCGTGGCCTGTCCTTTGTGAAAGACGACATAATGGGCATCGTCCACGCTCTTGTCGACCGTCTGATAGCTGACGTAGACAGCATAGTGCCCAGCCTTTTGGAAGCGCGGCTGCCATAGCGCGTAGGTGCCATCACCTTTTTTTGTGGTCTTCGCCATCCGGACAGTACCGTCCTTGAAGGGGTTTTGTCCGTCGACATAGTTGCCCAGTCGGTATGCGAAGCCCGACCGCGGACAGTTGTACCATTGTTTGCCACCATCCGATTCCGAGTATCCCGGGGCATTGATGCCATCGTTATCAACGATATACTCTTCTGTCTGCAAATCTCTTTCCCGTGGTGTGTATACGACAGCTCCCGCATTTTCCAACATCGGAATGAGATAGGGCAGGACGATCGTCTCGGTGAAGAGATCCTCGCAAGTGCCGAACAGCGGCGGACGCTGCCATTGCCATTGTCCTTTCTTTGTGTCATAATAGCGGCCATGCGAGGCCCACACTACCAGATGACGGTTATAAAGTCCATGGGTAATACGGAAGGGGCGCGATGCATTGCTGACCCAAGGCAGGCCGTCGTAATGGATCTTCCCCCAAAGCGAATTGCCGGACAGCGAGGTAAAGTCTGTGTCATAGTTCTCAAGCGGCAATCCCGAAACGACGATGCTGAGGTCGTAGTCGCGGTAAACCTTTGGAAGCAGATGTCGAACTTTCTTGTAGATTTTGCCAATTTGCTTATCGTTGAGCTCCTGCTGAACGAAGGAAGGGTCTGGTACGACGGTAACCTTCCGTTGCTTATCGTCGATGCGCAGCTCCTTGAGTCGAGGCTGACTGGAAAAGTCAGTCTGTTTTGCCTGATATGAGACGAAGTATGCATTCAAATCCTTCTTGGCCTTCTCCTGATAGACAGCATTTTGAGCAAAGGTCTGCGCACCGGGGAGAAGCAACAGAGCTAAAGCGAAATAACTTTTATATAGCATTACTACAAGAAAATGGTTGATGTATGAGAGCAGGGCGTCAGTTGTTTTCTTCTGGCAGTCCCGTTGTGAATTTCTCAGGGTGTTTGCCCTGAACATGGATGAAATAGCGTTTCACCCTCACCATGTCGGCATCGATGTCGCCTTGGGGAATGAAGCTGTCGGCACATCTGATAAGCTTCTTGCCATAGTCCAAAGAGTAGAGCAGGATAGGAATCTGGGCTTTCTGCGCAATGAAATAGAATCCTTTCTTCCAGTCGGCATTCAGCGAGCGTGTGCCTTCCGGCGTGATGCATAGCCGGAAAATAGGATTCTTCATCGCTGCGTCAGCAAGCGCATCAGTCATATGGGAGTGTTTGGCTCTGAAGACTGGTATGCCTCCGATGGAGCGAAAGATAGGTCCGAGCGGCCATCGAAACCATTCTTTCTTCATCAGAAAATTGATGCGAATGCCACGGGAGAACATATAAAGCACGCCCATGATGAAATCCCAATTACTGGTGTGCGGTGCCAGACAAATGATACATTTTTCGGGGAGCGGCTGCTGGTCCTTGATGGTCCATTTCATTCGTTTGACGAGAAGCCAATTGCAGAACTGTTGAATCATAATCGTGTGTTCAGAAACGTGCAACCGGCATTAGCCGAGGTTGCTGATCTGGTCGATGATGTCGGAAATCTGATGATTGAAGTCGTTGATGAGGTTGGTGTAGTACTGCCTTGGCTCCATTCCCGGTTCTGGATGGGAGACACGTTTTACAAAATCGTCACGCAGGACAATGATGGAAGACAGAAGTTGCTGGGCATCGGTGCCCTCTTTCTCTGCGCCATACAACGAAGCGGCTACTGCCTCGGCGAAGAGGTCGCTGCAGATGCAATTAATAGAATGTTTTAAATCCTTTTTCTTAGCCATAATAGTAATGATTAAGTGAGTGATACTTTATTTTTCTCCAAAGATAAGAAAAAAAGATGAAACGTCGCTCGTTGTGCAAAAAAAATGTTTCAAAAACAGGTTTTCTTTCTTTTTTCTTCTCATTTCTCGATGAAATAATGTACTTTTGCATGTAGTATACTGTTTTTAATTATTTAATCGAACTTTCTAAAATGAAAAAGAGTCTTTTGCAGAAAGCCCGTGCCCAGTATCAGCCAAAGTTGCCGAAGGGCCTCAAAGGTGCTGTCAGCGTAAAAGAGGGAGCTCCTACACAGAGTGTAGGTGACCAGGAAGAAATCAAGAAGCTTTTCCCGAATACTTACGGGATGCCGCTCATAGAGTTTGTACCCGGTGAGGAGTCTGCCAACCGTAAGATGAATGTCGGTGTGATCCTTTCCGGTGGTCAGGCACCTGGCGGTCACAATGTCATCTGCGGTATCTTCGATGCAGTGAAGAAGATGAACCCTGAGAACAAGGTCTATGGCTTCCTCATGGGTCCCGGCGGTCTTGTTGACCATAAGTATATCGAGCTCACTCCCGAGTTCGTTGACGATTACCGCAACACCGGTGGCTTCGACATGATCGGTTCCGGCCGTACCAAGCTGGAGAAGGTAGACCAGTTTGAGAAGGGTCTTGAGATTCTGCGCAAGCTCGACATCAAGGCTGTGGTCATCATCGGTGGTGACGACTCCAATACAAATGCTTGTGTGCTCGCTGAGTACTATGCTGCCAAGAACTATGGCATCCAGGTTATTGGCTGCCCGAAGACCATCGACGGCGACCTGAAGAACGATCAGATCGAGACCAGTTTTGGCTTCGATACCGCTACAAAGGTATACTCTGAGCTGATTGGCAACATCGAGCGTGACGCTAACTCTGCCCGTAAATACTGGCACTTTATCAAGCTGATGGGTCGTTCTGCATCTCATATCGCTTTGGAGTGTGCTCTGCAGACTCAGCCAAATATCTGCATCGTCTCTGAGGAAGTGGAGAAGAAGGATATGACGCTCAACGATATCGTGGAGCAGATTGCCACTGCTGTCGCTAAGCGCGCAGAGGACGGCAACAACTTCGGTGTGGTGCTCGTTCCCGAGGGCCTCATCGAGTTCATTCCTGCCATTGGCCGTCTGATCGATGAGCTCAACGACCTGCTCGCTGCTCACGGCGCAGACTATAAGGATTTGGAGAAGGACGCACAGCGCGAGTATATCCTCGCTCACCTGAGCAAGGAGAATGCAGAGACTTTCGCTACACTGCCTGAGGCTGTGGCACGTCAGCTCTCTCTCGACCGTGACCCGCATGGAAACGTTCAGGTGTCTCTGATCGAGACCGAGAAGTTGCTCTCTGACATGGTGGCTGCTAAGCTCGACGAGTGGAAGAAAGAGGGTAAGTATTGTGGTAAGTTTGCTGCCCAGCACCATTTCTTCGGCTACGAGGGCCGTTGCGCTGCTCCTTCCAACTTCGACGCTGACTATTGCTACGCTCTCGGCGTGAGCGCCGCTCACCTGATTGCCAATGGCAAGACCGGTTACATGGCTATCGTTCAGAACCTCTCCGCTTCTACCGATGAGTGGAAAGCCGGTGGTGTGCCAATCACTATGATGATGAACATGGAGCGCCGCAATGGTGAGATGAAGCCTGTGATCCGCAAAGCTCTCGTTGAGCTCGACGGTGCACCTTTCAAGAAGTTTGCAGAGAAGCGTGACGAGTGGGCCCGTGAGACCTGCTATGTCTATCCCGGTCCTATCCAGTACTGGGGTCCCTCTGAGGTCTGCGACCGTGAGACCCGTACGCTGGCTTTGGAGAACGAGGCTAAGGCAAACCGCTAATTGAACGTTGGGAATCGTTCGTCGATTCTCTATGATAAGGATGCTCACGAAAGATGTGAGACATTCCTCTTTTGACGAGGCATCCTCCTTATGTGGTAACATGGGTGGAGGATGCCTCTTCTTTATATATAATAGGAGACAAATCTAAGAGATGACAAACACACGACAAACCACCAGACGAAGAAAAACTTCTTCCCGCCGACGCACTTCATCGCGTTCGCGGTCGTCGCGTCGTGGCTCTGTAGGCATACGTCTTCCTTTTCTTCACATACATCTCAGCCGCGCGGCTATTTTCGGTGGGTTGGCCGGTATCGTGGTTTATGTGTGGGCCTTCTATTATTTCTTCGTAGGTCCAACCGGTTTCCGTTGGCGTGCGCTCTATGGCGACGACAAGTATCCCGAGGGTTATGAGGTACATGGCATAGACATCTCGCACTATCAGGGAACGATCAACTGGGACCGTCTACGCTCCAATGCGATGGTCGACGGTTGTCCTATTCGTTTCATCATCATCAAATCCACAGAGGGATCCTCGCGCATTGATCCCAACTTCGATGAGAACTTCTATCAAGCACGGGAATATGGCTTTATCAGAGGCGTTTATCACTTTTGGAGCAACAACTCCTCAGCCCGATCTCAAGCCAATTATTTCCTGAGCAAAGTGCATTTGTTGGACGGAGATTTGCCTCCGGTGCTCGACGTGGAGCATAAGCCGAAGAACGAGAGCGTGGAGGATTTCCAAACGGATATCCTTACGTGGCTTCATATCGTAGAGAATAAGTATGGTGTGAAGCCTATCATCTATACTTATTATAAATTCAAGGATGCCTATCTGAGTGCTCCGGTCTTTGACGACTACCCATATTGGATCGCGCACTATTATGTCGACAAAGTGGAGTATCAGGGCAAATGGAAGTTCTGGCAGCATACCGATGTGGGTAAGCTGCCAGGTATCAAAGGTCATGTGGACTTGAATATCTACAATGGTTCTTATTACGACCTCATGCGTCTGACGATAGGCAATCAGGAAAATGTCGTGGTGGCTGAGTGAAGATTCTGTCAGCCGATGTCTGCCATGACTTTCTGTGCTGTATCGTCTATCCCATAGTGCAGGAAGATGTCCCGATCATTATGGAACTTCTTCAAAAGGAAGGAAGCTGCACTTTCGTCTTTCTCCAACTTGCTCAGCCCGATGTATTTCCGTAGCATTTCCCGGGCTTGTTTCCGCTGACCTTGGAACCAGTAGCAGTAAGCAGCGTTGAGCGAGTCATCAGGAAGAGCTTCTTTACTTGAGCATAGACTTTTATAGAGTTTCTGTGCCTCTTCAGCCCGGTCTATCCACAATAGTCCCCACGCCAGCGTGCGCTGTACCTCAGTGTCCTCTGGATGCTCGTAATCCAACTTATAGAGCACAGAGACGGCCTCATCAGCCTTGCCACAGTATATGAGCGAGATGGCAAGCCCCAAGGCATAAGACATCTTTTGGGGATAGCGTTGTGTCAGAGTCTTGTATATTTCAGAGGCATTCTCAAAGCGTCCCGATTTAAATGCGGCTAAGGAATATTGTCGGAGCAGCGATTCATTGTCTGGGTCCATCTTGCTCAGCTCTTTCAGATAGTCTGCCGCTGAGACAAAGTCGGAATCGTGCATACACAAGGCAGCAGAGGCCAGCTTCAAACTCTTCGCTACTTCGTCGCCTTGACAGTCAGGCTCTTTTTCGTGGGAAGTAGCGAAACACTCAACTACCGACTGAAGAGAATCCCAAAGCTTCTTTTTCAGCAAAAAGCTGATCAGCGCAGGAAGCTGTTGGCGCATCTCCGTGCTGATCATGTCCTTGGTGAAGAACATGATAGGATGGGCGTAACCGAAAGCATTGAAGAAGGGATGACGCTGATCGCAGAGCTTGAAGAAGCGATAGAGGTCCTGGAGATACATCCGACGGATATAGGCTGAGTGCCGCCAAGCCTCTTCATTGTCGTCGGGCATGTTCAGGCTCACCTCACCACTCAACAACACTTTCCTCACCTCTGGCGGCAGGCGCTGATAAACGGAGGAGAGGGCGATGGAAAAGCTGTATTTATCAGAGTCACAGAAGGGACCTTCCTTAAACAGCTTGTCCAAGAATCCCGAATTGCGTAGCTCTTCCGGCAGCATGGTCAGGTCGGGATGAGTGGGCGTGTAGGGAATCAGCCAGTTATAGAGCTGGTTGAAAAAGGAGAAACGCTTCATCTGTGAGAATCCGCCGAAATAGATGTCCATGCCCTGTTTGCGCATGTCGTTCATCTTGTTGATGCTCTTTTCAAGACTTTCCATACGCTTGTCTGCCTCGTCGGGATGAAGAATCTCTTCCAAAGAACTCTCGTCGGACGACGTGGATCCCATGTTCATCATCTGCCAGTCCTGGTTTTTGATGATGTTGGGCATGATGTTTTTGCGCAGTTCGTCATTGTCTCTTTCGGCATAGTGACAATAAACCATTTGTATCTGCATATCGAGCAATGCACTTTTCACGCTATCATCAGACAGGACCTCTTTCACGGCTTGCCGAACAGAATCATAGAGTTGGTATCTCCCATTGGAGAGTGCAAACACCCACCCAACAAATGCGCGTTGCTTGACTCGCTCATCCTGGCTTTTTTGGAAGACATGGATGAGCGTCAGTATCTTTTCTGCATCCGCTACCAAGAGACAGGCAAGCGTCACTGCTGATACCATCAACTGCGCATCAGCGGAGTCGATAGCCGGCGAGAGCAACAGCTTCTCGAAACTCACGGCGTATTCGTGTCGCCACTGAGGAGAAGCGACAGTGAGGTTGAAGAAAGACCGCAGATTATTGGCATGGCGCTTGTGGATGTCAGTCAGATTGTCGTTGGATCTGTTGAGTGCAGACAGCGACGCCATAGCCATGTCGGTGACATAGCTCTCCAGTTGCTGACGCATATCGTCGACGGACGGTATCTGCCGTTGGGGATTGAGATATTTGAGATAAGGGTATTCAACTTTCAGATCCTCCAATATCAGATCGCGGATGATGCCATCCAACTGAGCTGCCAACAGCTTGTAGAACTGCTGGCGTTGTGGATCCTCGTAGCCTTGCAGATAGAAGTCCGACAAACGGTGGTAGTTGTCTGTTATGTCGTCCAGCCGCTCACGTATCCATGACGCGTCTTGTTGCCCTAACAGCTGATTGAGCAAGCGCAAGGTCTCACCGACATTACAATCACTCTCCAGTTTCAGTCCTAATATGATGAGCTGATCCCTGGATTTTATAGCAGCATCTTCTCGTGCTTTTCCATCCATAATCTAAAAATATTTAAGGTGTGAACCTTGCTCCTCGTGCGACGTCTCTCTGCCGTGGAGCGGTGGCATGATGATAGGTCATCTTAGGTAGGGCATTGACGGTGCGCATGTCCACTCCCATATATTTGCAGATGATCTTGCCGTAGTGCTTCACTCCGTGCTTGTTGATAGAGTCCACGGTAGCGTCGTAGACTTGCAGGAACTTCTTGATCTGTTGTTGTCGATCCTTGTTCTCCATGACTTTCTGTCGGAAGGCAATCACACCAAGATGCAGGTTCTTGTCACGGCTGTCCATCAGCACGGTGTTCTGAAAGAGACGTGCCTGAGAGGCTTGAGGCTCCGGGAGCAAAGCCGCGTCTATCTCATTGTTGAGAATCATCTTCAATCTGATGTTGACATCATTGATCTCTATGCGATAGACCGTTTCCTTGGGACGCGCGCTGTCTATGGCCAAGTCGGCCAGCATCTGTGTGGCGGAGTAGGGGGCAATGGCCACCATCTTGTCAGCGAGCTGCTTCAACTCTGTCACACGGGCAATGCGGTTGCTGATGAATTGCCATGAGGCACCGGTAGAGGTCACAAAGTTCAGTGCGATGCCCTGGCGGCGCAAGCGCTCGGCTTTGACGAGATCTGTGACAATGCCTTCTGCTCTCTTGCTGCGAAGTAGGGTGTCGCCATCGGTCTGACTGCCGAACCGCTTCAATCTTACGTCTACGCCTGCTTTCTGAAACAAGCTGTCTTCCGCTGCAATGAAAAGAGGGAGGCAGTCCATCGTCGGCACTGTGGCTATCTTGAGAGCCGCGGAGTCCTGGCGGGCAGCTTCAATCTGCTGTTCGCGGCTGAGTCGTTGCTGCTCTTTGTATGACTTTCCACAAGAGGCCAAAAAGGCGATGGAAAGCAAAGAAAACAGAAGGTATTGATATTTTCTCATGACTATGCAAAGGTACGAAATATTTTGTAAACACAAAAAAAAATGCTACTTTTGCAATCATAATCAGAAACGAATATGGCCAAAGATAAAACAATGTATGTCTGCAGCAACTGTGGGTACGAGTCGGTGAAGTGGCTGGGCAAGTGTCCGCAGTGTGGTGAATGGCAGTCGTTCAAGGAGATAAAGGTAGCCGGAGAGACTGGCTCGTCGGCAGCCCGCAATGCGGCGCTGAGTGTCAAACAGTCGAGACAGTCGCCGTTCAGCCGTCAGAGTGCTGCTCCCGTGTGTTTGCGTGACATACCCCTTCAGGACGAGCCTCGCATAGATATGCACGACGCCGAGCTCAACCGTGTCTTGGGCGGTGGACTCGTGCCGGGAAGCATCACGCTGTTGGGTGGTGAGCCGGGTATCGGAAAGTCTACGTTGACCTTGCAGACACTCCTGAAGATGCCGGAGAAAAAGATTCTCTATGTCAGTGGAGAGGAGAGTGCCCATCAGATCAAGATGAGGGCTGAGCGCCTGTCGCCCACTTTTCCAGAGTCTCTGCTGGTGCTTTGCGAGACCTCGTTGGAGAAGATCTTCAAGCATATTCAGGATGTAGCACCGGACATCGTCGTGATCGATTCCGTGCAGACCATTGCTACGGAAAGCGTGGACTCCTCGCCCGGCAGCATCTCTCAGGTGAGGGAGTGTGCCGCGGCTCTGCTGCGTTTTGCCAAGTCGAGCGGTGTGCCGGTGATTTTGATCGGACATATCAATAAGGAGGGAACGCTGGCCGGGCCAAAGATCCTGGAACATATCGTTGACACGGTGATCCAGTTTGAAGGTGACCAGCACTATCTCTACCGGATGCTGCGCAGCACGAAGAACCGTTTCGGCAGTACTTCTGAGATGGGCATCTATGAGATGCGTCAGGACGGACTGCGTCAGGTGTCCAATCCTTCTGAGTTGTTGATAGCCGAAGAGCATGATGGGCTGTCTGGCGTGGCGATTACTTCGGCCATAGAGGGTGTTCGGCCTTTCCTGGTAGAGACTCAGGCCTTGGTGTCCACAGCCGCATACGGCACGCCCCAGCGCTCGGCAACAGGTTTTGACCAGCGCCGTCTCAACATGCTCTTGGCGGTTTTGGAGAAGCGTGTCGGCTTCAAGCTGATGCAGAAAGACGTGTTCCTGAATATCGCCGGAGGTTTGCGGGTGACGGATATGGCCATGGATCTGAGTGTAATAGCTGCCGTACTCTCCAGCAATGTCGACACACCGATAGAGCAAGGATGGTGTATGTGTGGGGAAGTGGGACTCAGTGGCGAGGTGCGTCCGGTGGCACGACTGGAGCAGCGGATTGCCGAAGCTGAGAAACTGGGCTTCCAGCATATCATCGTGCCGGCCTATAATATGAAGAATATAGACACAAAGAAATATAAAATCGAACTACATCCCGTACGCAAAGTAGAGGGAGCGCTCAGAACGCTGTTCGGTTAATCAATAAAAAGACAAAATGAAAGATTCTGTGATTATTGTCAGTGGTGGCATGGACTCCATCACGATGCTTTATGAGTTCAAGGACCGCATCGCCCTTGGCATTTCCTTTGACTATGGCAGCAACCATAACGCACGTGAGATTCCCTTTGCGGAAATGCACTGCAAGCGGTTGGGGATTCCCCATATCACCATTCCCTTGGACTTCATGCCCAAGTATTTCAAGTCGAGTCTGCTTGAGGGGGCAGAGGCTATCCCGGAAGGTAACTACGACGAAGAGAATATGAAGTCGACAGTGGTGCCTTTCCGTAATGGCATCATGCTCAGCATTGCCGCGGGCATAGCAGAGAGTCACCAACTCAAATACGTGATGATGGCCAACCACAGCGGCGATCATACCATCTATCCCGACTGCCGTCCGGAGTTTGTTGAGGCTTTCTCTCATGCCACAAAGGCCGGTACGTTTGTGGGGGTGGAGATTCTGGCTCCTTACACCAATATCTCGAAGGCCGACATAGCCCGACATGGCAAGGCTCTGGGCATTGACTACAGCGAGACGTGGAGCTGTTATAAAGGTGGAGAAAAGCACTGTGGCAAGTGTGGTACCTGCCGTGAACGCAAGGAAGCGCTCAAAGAGGCTGGTATCGAAGACACCACAGAGTATGAAGAGTAGGTTATTTGACGTAACCTCACTACATGTTTTTTGGCCCAAGGGGGATTGTCCGTGGCGGGCAGATGCCGCTGCCTAACCAAAGACAGTAACACATCTATAGAAAAAGAAGGGTATATCCCTTATTCCCTTCAGGCATGACCTGAAG
>NZ_JAMXSP010000018.1:0-71627 GCF_025457485.1 Hallella absiana | reverse complement strand
TGTTTTCTTTTTGCAACACTAAGATAAGTGAAAATTCTGACATGGCAAAATCCTGGGCAACTTTTTGTTGCTCAGGAACTTATAAATAAAGTTAAATTATAGTGTTGCGGAATTAAGGTCTATCTGCAAATGTACATGATTTTTGTTAAACTGCCAACAAAAATACTAAAAAAAGTAATGTCTTGTTGTTCTCGGCGCGCAAAATATTTTTTTTGCGCGAATAATTGGCGGGGGAATGGCAATTTTCTTTCTTTCCTCCCTCAACCGTAACACCGTAACACCGTAACACCGTAACGTTTATAGCTATCGTATGTCGGAAACATTATGATTGTAAAACAATAATAAGAAATATACAATTGATATAATATACTAATTATTAATATATTAAATAATATTATAGTATATAATAATATAATATATTTTTACTCTATAGTCTCATTTTCTGCCATTTTTCCGTGCCGCATGTCAGAAACGGCCTTTTGTTACGCTGTTACGCTGTTACGCTGTTACGCATGTGGGAATTAGGAGTTAGGAGTCTCCTCTTGCCAAACGATATATATACAGTGAACGAATAATAATTACGCCCCTCGCAAACCATAAATTCAGGAAAATGAGGTTTATCGTTTGTTATTAACAGATTTTAACTGCAATAGAAGCCTCGGATTTGGAAACGGGGCGATTGTGTAGTAACTTTGCAATCGAACAATAACCACAGCCTCACCCCCTATCCCCTCTCCGAGGGAGAGGGGCGTGATATGCTTCAAGACACCGATGGAGAACCAAAGATGGGGAGGTTAAAGGACCCGCAGAGCATTTTACTCCCCTCTCCTTTGGAGAGGGGTAAGGGGGTGAGGCTGGCTCTAAATTCTTATTGCTTATGCTACACTACAAAGTCTATCAAAACAAGTCCAAGGGCAACAAGGCCTACGGCAAGTGGTTCGCCCGTGCCACCGTCAACCAAACCATCGACCTCGAGCACCTCGCCGAGCACATGGCCAACCACAACACCCCCTACTCCAAGGGTGCCATCTACGGTGTGCTGACCGACATGGTGAACTGCATCCGCGAGCTTGTCCTCGATGGCAACGCCGTGAAGATCCCCAACCTCGCCATCTTCTCCGCCGGACTTAAGACAAAGGGCGCAGATAATTTGAATGATTTCAATGTTGCGACCAACGTCCTCTCTGCGCATCTTCGCGCGCGCCCATGCGGCGACTTCACACGTGCCGAACTGACTGCTGCCGCAAGGGTGCAAGAGGCTGGTCAGTACAATCGTGGGGAAAAAGCCGAGGAAGGCGATAACAAGAGTTCCGGAACAAGCGGAAACGTGCCTTCTACAGGCGGGAGGGGTGGTGACGACGCCTAGAGGATAAGCGGATAACTGCCGCAGACCGGGAAGAAAATTAAACTATTAATTTTTGGCTCTCCGCTATTCTAACGCTAAATAATTTTGCCATTCCACCCATAGAATGGCGGGGAGCCCTTTAAAAACAATTTATTATGAGTACCGAAAACAAGAAAGAAACCTGGAAGCTGATCATCAACATGATTATCTCCATCCTCAGCGCCATCGCCACGACCTTCGGTCTGACCAGCTGCATGTAAAGGTGGTCTTGAAGAGGGGTCGGGGCGAGGCTGCAAGGCTGTTACTCGTTCATCAGCACCTCCACGATGCGCTCCGCCGTGCGTCCGTCCCATCTGTCGGGGATGCCGGATTGCTTCCACTGTCCCGCGGCCATCTTGCCGACAGCCTCTTCGAGCTTCTCAGCATCTTCGCCGACCAGCACATTGGTGCCGATCTTCACCGTCTCGATATGCTCGGTATAGCTGTTGAGCGTGATGCACGGCACCTGGTTGAAGGTAGCCTCCTCAGCCACATTGCCGCTGTCTGTGATGATACCGCTGGCATGACGCGTCAGACGTGCGAAAGCCAGATAGCCCAACGGGGTGACGATATGGAAATTCTTCAGGTCGGGACGCTCTCTCAGTCCCAGCCCCGTGATCGTCTCCTCGGCCAGTCCTCTCAGCGGGGCGATGATCGTCGTGTCACCAGCTGCCCGGGCCAACGCCATGATCATATTTTTCAGATTGTCCTTGTCGGCCAGCAGCGCCTTGCGGTTGATCGTGAAGACCAGATAAGGCTTCAGCCTGCCATCTTCTGCCGTGATCACACGAGCCACCTCGTCGGGCAGCGTAGCCTGCTCGATACGTGTGTGGCAATAGCGCAGGTTGTCCATGAGGATGTTGCCCACCATATACACTTTTGAGAGTTCGGCGCCCTCGCGGTTTGCTATCGAGTTGTTGCTGATGCCGGCGGTGAAGAGAATGTCGCTCAGTCCGTCGATGACAAGCCGGTTGATCTCCTTCGGCATGGTGATGTCGAAACTGCGCGTGCCGGCAGCGATGTGCGCCAGCCTGATGCCCTGCTTCTTGGTGACGATAGACGCCGCCATCGTCGAGGCAAGGTCATCGACAACGACAACCACATCGGTAGGATGATCCTGAAGATAAACCTCAAACTTAGACATCACCTGCCCCGTGAGCTCATTGAGATTGACACAATCCACGCCTAAGAAGACATCGGGGCGTCTGATGCCCAAGTCGCTGAAAAGACTGTCCTCCAGCGTCGGGTCGTTGGCAATGCCGGCATAGACAATCTGACTCTCCACCGGTTTGCCCTCCCGACGCAGGTTCTCAATCTGACGAATCACTGGCGCCACCTTCATGAAGTTGGGACGGGCGCCGCAAAAAACACATATATTCACAGTATCGCTGTTTTTCTAATTTATTGATGCAAACTTACATAAAAATTGCAGAACTTCAAAATTTCTTCCATTGATTTTACGAAAAAGATAAGAGATGCCGCAAAACTATTGCTACTTTCAGAGATTTCATGTACTTTTGCAGACATCAATCATCAACGCCATGGAAGCTAAACACAACAGCGACAATTTCGAAGCATACTGGGCTGAGCACAAAAGTGAGCTCATCGCCCGCGCACCGCAACATCTGCGCCAGGAGAGAGAAGACGCCTTGAAGATGAATACCGCGGGCGACTGGCTGCTGGCCATCGTGCCCATCATCGTGATGGTGGCATTTCTCAGCGCGGGACTCATTCGCAGCGAGATCCTCAACTTTGCCGCCGCAGCCCTGATAGGTTTTGCCATATATGTGTTGACGATGCTCGTCAAGCCCTATGTCACCGGCAAACGCAGCCTTGTAGACATCGACAACGACATCAAAGCGTATTTCCGTCAACAGCCAAGAACTTAGCGGGGGCTTGGTCGTTTCCCGATTTTTTTGTACCTTTGCAGCCCGGACACATTATATTTATAACACATTATTATTTAACAATAATAGGTATTAGAAGGAATACAAAGATGCAAAATCAGTTTTCCCGTACACAGTTGCTTCTTGGCAAGCCCGCCATCGACACGCTCAGCGGCTCGCGTGTAGCCGTCTTCGGCATCGGAGGCGTCGGAGGATATGTGGTGGAAGTGCTGGCGCGCAGCGGTGTCGGCGAGATAGACCTCTTTGACGACGACCGCGTCTGCCTCACCAATGTCAACCGGCAGATCTATGCGCTCATCTCCACCGTCGGTCAGCACAAGGTCGATGTTGCCGAGGCGCGTATCCATGACATCAACCGCCGTTGCATCGTGCATAAGCATCAGATGTTTTACATGCCCGCCAACGCCGACGAGATCGACCTCAGCCAGTATGACTATGTCGTGGACTGCGTAGACACGGTGACCGCAAAACTTGAGCTCATCAAGCGCTGCTACGCCCTCCACATCCCCATCATCTCGTGCATGGGAGCCGCCAACAAGCTCGACGCCACCGCCTTCCGGGTGGCTGACATCAACAAGACCAAGATGGACCCGTTGGCAAAAGTCATACGCAAAAAGCTGCGCCGCCTGCATATCCCTCATCTCAAGGTGGTCTACAGCGACGAGGAGCCGCTCAAGCAGATCGAAGATGACACCATCTCCTGCCGCTTCCACTGCATCTGTCCCAACAAGGATATGCGCAAGTGTACTGAGCGCCGCGACATTCCCGCCAGCGACGCTTTTGTTCCCGCAGCAGCAGGGCTCATCGTCGGCGGCGAGGTGGTGAAGGATCTGATCAATGCCGCGGGCACCATGCGCATCACTCCCGAGGAAGCTCCTACCAACCCCAACGCCATTGCAGCGGCAGAGAAGGCACAGCAGCATCTTAAAAAATACAATGCGCTGAAGAAAACAACAGCCTCACCCCCAACAGCCTCACCCCCAACCCCTCTCCGAAGGAGAGGGGAGTAATATGTCTCAAGACACCCTCTCGACAAGCCAATTCAATGCATGTCAACACCCGCAGAGCATTCTACTCCCCTCTCGACAAGCCAATTCAATGCAAGTCAACACCCGCAGAGCATTCTACTCCCCTCTCCTTCGGAGAGGGGTTGGGGGTGAGGCTGTTTCCCCATTGACGTATTGGTGCTGGTTGACACGCTGATATTTCTCAGCCTCAGCAACGAGCTGGTCAAAGCGGGTCTTTCTATCGGCTTTCAGCACTCCTTTGTTGACCAACTTTCGGTTGTGTTTGGCCCAGTTGACCAAGTCGCGCTCTTCAGGCTGATATTTCGATGGCCGACGTTTGTTGTTGTGCAGAAAGTCCATATACTTCTGCCACATCATGGTCCACCTCTGGTCTTGCGTCATCATATTTCTTTCGTTTATCTAATAACAAACTTCAATCTAAGACTGTTGAGAACCACGCTAAGGCTCGAGAAAGCCATCAATGCGGAGGCCCACATCGGCGTGATCTGAAAGTCGATACCCAACAAGCGTAGGGCTCCGGCCGCCAAGGGAATGCAGACAATGTTGTAGATGAATGCCCAGAAGAGGTTTTCCCAAATCATTTTCACCGTCTGACGGCTAAGCTCTATGGCGTTTGGAATGGCGCGAAGGTCATCGCCCATGAGCGTCACCTGTGCCACATCCATGGCCACATCGGTGCCGCGCCCTATGGCGATGCTCACGTCGGCGAGTGCCAAAGCTTGCGTGTCGTTGATGCCATCGCCGATCATCGCCACCGTTTTTCCCTCATTTTGCAGTTTGCGCACCATCTCCTCTTTGTCCGTAGGCATCACCCTGCTCTTATAGTGCTTGATGCCAGCTTTCTGAGCCCAATAGTGGGCGGCCTCATCCTTGTCGCCACTCATCATCCACACTTCGATGCCCCATTCCTGGAGTTGGTTCATCGCCTCAGCGGCATGTGGCTTGAGCTGCTCACGCTCCTCCAAAGGCAGATCATCGGACTTGGTGAAATCGACATTCTGATTGGGAATCGTCAGTGTGCCGGTCTTGTCAGTGACCAACGCGTCTACTTTGCGCAGCCGCTCCAGGGCTGTGGCGTCCTTGATGAGCACCTTGTCCTGCGCTGCCCTTCCAATCCCAACCATCAACGCTGTAGGAGTTGCCAAGCCCATTGCACACGGGCAGGCGACGACGAGCACGGCAACGGCAGAGAGGATGGCTTGCGGCATCATCGCCGTGCCGCCGATGAGCAGCCACAACGCGAAGGTGAGCACAGAGATGCCGCCCACCACGGGCACAAAGACCAAAGCAGCCTTGTCGACAATGCGCTGAACCGGTGCCTTTGACGCCTGCGCCTGCTGCACCATTTGGATGATATGTGCCAAGGCTGTGTTTTCCCCTACTTCACGGGCTCGCATACGGAACTTACCTTGGCTGGGAATAGTGCCGGCAAGCACCTTGCTGCCCTTCTTCTTCTCGGCGGGTGTCGGTTCACCCGTGATCATACTCTCATCGACATAAGCAGCGTCAGCCGTCATAAAGCTTTCGGCACTGATCACCTCACCGTCGACGGGCACCTTCTCCCCCGGTCGCACTTCGAGCACATCTCCTTTCTCTATAGTAGAGACTGGCACCTCCCTGACCTGTCCATCCTCAACGATATGAGCCGTCTTGGGAGACATGCCCATGAGCTGACGGATGCTGGAGGCTGTCCCGTCTTTTGCTTTTTCCTCTAAGAGGCGTCCGGTGAGCACAAAGGTGATGATCATGATCGAGGCATCGAAATAGGTATGCCACCCGATGCCCTTGCTGCCCCAGGTCTGCTCGCCCCAAAAAGTATTAAAGACAGAGAACAGAAAGGTAATGGCGGTGGAGAGACACACCAGCGTGTCCATGTTGGCGGTGGCATGGAGCAGCTGACGCCAGGCTGCGCGGTAGAAGGCCCACCCGCAGACAATGATATTGGCTAAAGCCAGAAGCAGCTCCACTTGATTGGTCAGCGAGGTATCGCCCACGCGCAGCCAATGCATGGAGAGCGACATACACAAAGCGGCAAAGAGCCAGCTCAGGACTGTCTTGCGCTTCAGCAATGTATAGGCTCGCCGCTCTATCTCCACCGCACTGCGGTCAGCCTCAATGACGAGGTCGTAGCCGATGCCGTTGATGGCCCGCTTCATGTCCTCAAGAGAGATCTTGGCAGGATCGTATTCGACGAGCGCACTTCTGCCCGGAAGAGAGACCGAAGCCTGCTGAACGCCATCGAGACTGTTGAGCTTGCGCTCGACATTGGCGGAGCAACTGGCGCAGGCCATGCCAATGACGGGGATTGTCTTCTTCATAAACGCGATGCCCCCCCTCATTAGTCGGTCAGCTCATAGCGGCCGGTAGCATCCACGGCTGCCTTGAGATCAGCCTCACTGGCCTGCTGCCCGTCAAATTCTACGGTGACAGTCTTGTCTTCGAGTTGAGCCTCAGCACTGACGACACCCTTCACTGCCTTCAATGCGTTTTCAACATTGGCAGCGCAGTGGCTGCACTTCATACCGGATACATTAAATGTCTTCTTCATGGTCGTTTTTGTATTTTTAATTGTTATTTCTATGTTGTTGAGCATGGCCATCTGCCAAGCTCTTGTTGACGAGTGCAAAGTTACGAAAGATTGGGCGATAAGCCGTTACGATATTATAGAGAAAAGTTATGAAATACAGCAACGAATGACTGCAATAGCAAAAATCCCAATCGGCTTCTCTCTAAAGAAAAGCGGATTGGGAAATGAGAGTTTGTTACCATCTCTCCGTTTTAGGAGTGTAAAACAAGATACTTGCGAATTGATGATCAATATTCACCCCATGCCTTAATATCGATGTCTTCAGGTTTCAACGTGCAGAAAGCATTGATGAAGGCAGAAGCAAGACGGCTGTTAGTGATCAATGGTACATTGAGGTCGATGGCGGCACGCCGGATCTTGTAGCCATTGGTCAACTCGCGCGAGGTGAGATCCTTCGGAATGTTCACCACCATATCGATCTTCTTCTCATGTAAGAGTTCGAGAGCCTGGGGGTGCCCCTTCTCCGACGGCCAGTAAACCAGCGTATTGGCCACACCGTTCTCTGTGAGATAGCGCGATGTGCCGCCAGTAGCATAAAGCTGATAGCCATGGGCCAAGAGTTGTTTGGCGGCATCGAGCATCTCAGCCTTCTGCTTGGCACCACCGGTAGAGAGCAAGACGGTATGCTCAGGAATGCGCTGACCTACGGAAAGCATACTCTTGAGCAGAGCCTGATTGGTGTCGTCGCCCAAGCAGCCAACCTCTCCGGTAGAACTCATATCCACACCGAGCACAGGGTCTGCTTTCTGCAAACGGTTGAACGAGAATTGGCTGGCCTTGATACCAACGTAGTCGAGGTCGAAGAGATTCTTATTGGGCTTCTCCACCGGCTCACCGAGCATCACCCTGGTAGCCAGGTCGATGAAGTTGATCTTAAGCACCTTGCTCACAAAGGGGAAGGAGCGGCTGGCGCGGAGGTTACACTCGATAACCATGATGTCGTTTTCACGGGCCATGAACTGAATGTTGAACGGACCGGAGATGTGCAGCTCCTGCGCAATCTTACGGCTGACACGCTTGATACGTCGCACAGTTTCGACATAGAGCTTCTGCGGAGGCAACTGCAAAGTGGCATCACCAGAGTGGACACCGGCAAACTCAATGTGCTCACTAATGGCATAAGCCATGACCTCTCCCTGCTTGGCCACGCCATCGAAGTCTATTTCCTTGGCATGCTCAATAAACTTGCTGACGACCACGGGATGATCCTCACTGACGTTGGCTGCCAGTTTCAGGAAGCGCTCGAGTTCTTCGCGATTGGAACACACATTCATGGCCGCTCCGGAAAGCACATAGCTCGGACGGACAAGAACCGGGAAGCCGACACGGTCAACAAACTTATCAATGTCGTCCATCGACGTCAGCGCGCTCCACTCCGGCTGGTTGATACCATTGCGGGAGAGCATCTCAGAGAACTTCGCACGATCCTCAGCATTGTCAATGTCTTTGGCTGCCGTACCAAGGATGTTGACATTCTCAGCATCGAGATACATGGCCAGGTTGTTAGGAATCTGGCCACCCGTGGAGACGATGACGCCATAAGGATTCTCCATATCAATGATATCCATGACGCGCTCGAAGGTCAACTCATCGAAATAAAGGCGGTCACACATATCATAGTCTGTGGATACTGTTTCCGGATTATAGTTGATCATAATACTGCGATAACCGCTCTTGCGAATGGTGTTCAGAGCTTGCACACCACACCAGTCGAACTCCACAGAGCTTCCGATGCGGTAAGCACCTGAACCAAGAACGATCACCGAACGCCTGTCGTTGGAGAAGCTGATGTCGCTGGCCACACCATCGTAGGTCACATAGAGATAGTTGGTCTGAGCCGGATACTCAGCAGCCAAGGTATCGATCTGCTTGACAACCGGCAGAATGTCGTAGCTCTTGCGCAGGCGACGCACCACGAGCAAAGCCTTGTGCATATTGCCAAGTTCCCGCTCCAATCCTACTGCACGGGCAATCTGGAAATCGGTAAAACCATAGACCTTTGCCTCACGAAGCAATTCACGGTCGAGCGTGTTGATATTGCAACGCTTCAAACGCTCATCGATATCGATGATGTGTTTCAGTTTATAGAGAAACCACTTGTCAATCTTTGTCAAGTCATGGATCTGATCGATAGTGTAGCCCTTATGCATGGCTTTGGATATAACGAAGACACGCTTGTCGGTAGGTTCACGAAGTGCCTCATCGATATCATCGATTTCCAACTCTTTATTCTCAACATAGCCATGCATGCCCTGACCGATCATGCGCAAGCCTTTCTGAATAGCTTCCTCGAAGTTACGGCCAATCGCCATCACCTCACCGACACTCTTCATGCTGGAGCCCAGCTCACGGTCAACACCACGGAACTTTGACAAGTCCCAACGCGGAATCTTGCAGACCACATAATCCAAAGCCGGCTCGAAGAATGCGCTTGTCGTCTTGGTAACGGAGTTCTTCAACTCGAAAAGACCATAGCCCATACCGAGTTTTGCAGCCACAAAAGCCAAAGGATAGCCGGTAGCCTTGGATGCCAGGGCCGAAGAACGGCTCAGACGAGCGTTGACCTCAATGACACGATAGTCCTCGGAATTGGGATCGAAGGCATACTGCACATTGCACTCACCTACGATACCTACATGGCGCACGATCTTGATGCTCAGTGCACGAAGCTTATGATATTCTGAGTTAGAAAGCGTCTGCGACGGTGCGATAACGATCGACTCACCCGTGTGAATGCCCAGCGGGTCGAAGTTCTCCATGTTACACACCGTGATACAGTTGTCATATTTGTCGCGCACCACCTCATACTCGATTTCTTTCCATCCTTTCAAACTCTTCTCTACAAGCACCTGAGGCGAGAACGAGAAAGCCTTCTCACAGATGCGGCGCAGCTCATCGTCGTTGTCGGCAAAGCCGGAACCCAGTCCGCCCAAGGCGTAAGCAGCACGCACAATGACCGGATAGCCCAAATCGGAAGCAGCCTTCAAAGCTTGGTCCATGGTTTCGCAAGCCTCGCTCTTAATCGTCTTGACGTTGATCTGATCGAGTTTCTCCACAAAGCGCTCACGGTCCTCCGTGTCCATGATAGCCTGAACAGGTGTACCCAAAACCTTCACACCATATTTCTCCAGTACGCCACTCTCATAGAGCTTCACACCACAGTTCAATGCTGTCTGTCCGCCAAAGCTCAAGAGAATGCCATCGGGGCGCTCCTTCTTGATGACCCGCTCCACAAAATAAGGCTGAACCGGCAGGAAATAAATTTGGTCGGCAACGCCCTCGGAAGTCTGCACGGTGGCAATGTTTGGATTGATCAGCACCGTAGAGATGCCCTCTTCGCGAAGAGCTTTCAGAGCCTGGGAACCGGAATAGTCAAACTCACCGGCCTCTCCAATCTTCAATGCTCCCGAGCCGAGCAAGAGCACTTTCTTTATACTTGAATCACGCATAGCGTTTGCAATTTAGAATTAATGAAACGAAAAAGATGACATCCCCCTATTACTTCAAACTCTCGACAAACTTGTCGAACATGAACATAGTGTCGAGCGGGCCGGCACATGCCTCAGGGTGGAACTGGGAGGAAAACCAAGGATTTGTCTTGTGGCGGATACCCTCGTTGGAGCCGTCATTCATGTTGACGAATAGCTCTTCCCAGTCTGATCCAAGTGTCTTACCATCAACGGCATAACCATGGTTCTGTGAAGTAATATAGCAATGGGTCGTTCCCACCATCTGTACTGGCTGATTGTGGGAGCGGTGACCATATTTCAGCTTATAGATGTTCGCACCCGAAGCTTTGCCAAGAAGTTGGTTACCCATGCAAATACCGCAGATGGGCTTGCGCGAACGGCTCATCTGCTTGCGGATAATGTCGACGGCAGCCTGACAAGTATCAGGATCACCAGGACCATTGGCCAGGAAAAGACCATCAAAGTCCATGTCGGTATAGTCATAGTTCCATGGCACACGGACGACCTCTACGCCACGGTTGATGAGACAGCGAATGATATTGGCCTTCACACCACAGTCGACAAGCACAACTTTCTTACCGGCTCCTTCGTTGTAGTGGATGATTTCTTTGCAGGAAACCTTCTCAACAAAGTTCACTCCCTCGTACTCAGCCTTGGGCTGATTGTCTGGATCGTCGTCGAAAATAATCTTTCCCATCATCACACCATGCTCGCGCAGCACCTTTGTCAGCTGACGCGTATCGATGCCTGTGATGCCCGGCACATGCTCGCGCTTAAGCCATGAGCCAAGACTTTCTACAGCATTCCAGTGACTGTACGCTTCGCTATAGTCAGACACGATGATGGCAGAAGCATAAATCTTGTCGCTCTCCATAAAAGTGGGCAATCCATTCTTTTCAAAAGTAAAAGGAGGGACACCATAGTTACCGACTAAAGGAAAGGTAAGTGTCATCAGCTGTCCGGCATAGGAAGGGTCGGTAAGGGATTCTGGATAACCCATCATAGCTGTATTGAACACCACTTCGCCGGCTACGGGTTGATCATAGCCAAACGACTTGCCATGGAACTTTGTCCCATCAGACAATACCAAGGTTACATTCTTCATCATTTCGCGTTATTGTGGTCTATTGATTGTGTGGAGGCTGTTTTATACACCTTCTCAAAAAAATTCACGTAAGCCTGGTTGCACAGACGAGTGCCACCCGGCGTGGGATAGTGCCCGGAGAAATACCAATCACCCGGATTGTTGGGGATTGCCTGATGCAGACCATCAAGACTCTGATAGACAATGTCGATCGGGGTCGTCATACCCTCAGGACGGAGCATCTCCACAATCTTGTGGTTGATCTCGTCGACAGAGAACGGTGCATAGATGTCACGTACAGCATTCTGCATTTCCTCGCGGGGCTTGGATAGCTCTGCAAGGCACTCTTTATATACGTTCTCCAGTATGCTTTCCATACCACGTTCCTTGAGCAGGGCTACTGTAGCACGGAAAACACAGAACTCCTCCAGACGAGGCATGTCGATGCCATAGTAGTCGGGGTAGCGAATCTGTGGTGCCGAACTGACCATAACAATCTTTTTAGGATGGAGACGGTCAAGGATATGGAGAATACTCTCCTTGAGCGTGGTACCGCGAACTATACTGTCGTCAATGATGACGAGATTGTCGACATAAGGTTCAAGAGAGCCGTAAGTGATATCGTAGACATGGGCTGCAAGATCATTGCGGGCATTGCCCTCAGTGATGAACGTGCGAAGCTTGATGTCTTTCCAAGCCACTTTTTCACAGCGCACATACTCGGAAAGAATATCAAGGAGTTCCTCATGTGTAGGAGTATGTCCAAGACTCTCGATACGTTCAATCTTCCGTTCGATGACATGCTTCTTGAAACCGTCGAGCAAACCATAGAAAGCAGACTCGGCTGTGTTAGGGATGAAAGAGAAGACCGTGTGGCGGGTGTCACCGCCTATAGACTTAAGAATTGCGGGAACAAGCTGCTCGCCGAGTTTCTTGCGCTCACGATAGATGTCCTGATCAGAGCCGCGGGAGAAATAGATGCGCTCAAAGGAGCAAGCCGCGTTGCTCTGCGGCTCAAGGATCTTCTTGATCACCGTCTCACCATTACTGCGCACGATGAGTGCCGTTCCAGGCTTAAGTTCCTGAACATCGTCATACTCGATATCGAACGTTGTCTGTAAGACGGGGCGCTCAGAGGCAAGCACGACAACCTCATCATTCTTGTAATAGAAAGCGGGGCGAATTCCGTGGGGGTCACGCATCGCAAACATCTCGCCGCTGCCGGTAATCCCCGTCACGACATAACCTCCATCGAAATGCTTCATCGTAGTTTTAAGCACATTTTCCATCTTGACATGCTCGTCGATGTAGCGCGTGATATTTTGATCCTCCAGTCCTTGCTTCTTTGCCTCACGGAAGTTGCGCTCCACCTCACGGTCAAGACGGTGACCCATGAGCTCGAGCATGATATAGCTGTCGCTGTAGATACGGGGGCACTGTCCTTGGCGGGTAAGTTCCTCAAACACCTCCTCCACATTGGTCATATTGTAGTTGCCGCAGAGACAGAGGTTCTTAGCTCTCCAATTGTTGCGACGGAGGAAAGGATGGACATATTTCAGTCCGCTCTTGCCCGTGGTGGAGTAACGAAGATGCCCCATATAGAGTTCGCCGGCAAAAGGTACCTCTTGAAGGTTGGAGTCGACAAAGACGCTGTTTTCCTTAACCACCTGATTGATTTGTCGGTTGGCTGAGCCAAAGATCTCTGTTATGGCATTAGGGCCTTCCGCACGCTCACGGAACATATATTCATTTCCCGGCTGGGTGTTCAGTTTGACGGAAGCGATACCAGCGCCTTCCTGTCCACGGTTATGCTGTTTCTCCATCATCAGATAGAGCTTGCCCAAACCGTATCTCCACGTACCGTATTTCTCCTGATAGTAACTAAGAGGTTTAAGGAGCCGCACCAAAGCCACTCCACAGTCTTCGTGAATGTTGTTTTCCATCAACGATCTTCCTTTATTTACAAGATAAATGTATTGCTTAAAAAAAAGATTGAAACCATCACCCAACGTATCGTTAAGAGATATTCCAATCTTCTTTCAAAATTAATTTCTTAAGATGTTCACCAACAAAGATGCAACAGATGTCACGATTCCCATAAACGAGATCCACAACGTAGTCATACTGCCGATCGATGAGTTCTGTGCCTTGATTGAGTTAGGCTGAACGTAGACAATATCGTTTTGTTGCAGATAATAATATGGTGAGTTGATGATATTTGCATCATTCAAGTCAAGACGATGCGCATGCTTTTCGCCGGTAGAATCTTCACGAATGAGAAGCACATTATCACGCCTACCATAGATAGACAAGTCACCCGCAGTAGCCAACGCCTCAACGATGCTCATCTTCTCTGTAGTCACGGGCACCACTTGCGGATTACCGACTTCACCAATCACCGTTACGCGGTAACTGGACATTCTAACGGTAACAATAGGATTTTCTTGAGCATTCAAATAAGGTTTCACCTTCGACTTTATAAGATTCTCACATTGTGTCTTGGTCAAGCCTTCTACATGAATTTTACCTACTATCGGGAAATTGATGAATCCTTCATTGTCAACCAAATAGCCCTGCAGCATTCCGCCACCCGTGCTGAGCTGTCCACCTGTACCGACGGTGTTATTAACGGAGAGGTTAAATGGTGCAGAAGCATCAGGGTTCGTGGTTATCACCGTAATCGTCAACATATCCTTCGGCATGATTTTGGCATCATAGAGGCCACGGGAGGCAGAAAGATTCAATGTATCGATGTTCTGGAAATAAGCAACTTTCTTGCTGCTTGCGCACGACCCCATGAACAAAGCGAAAGCCGCGACAATAAAAGGTATGAGTAATTTCTTCATATCCGTGGTTGAACGTTTATTTTTATCTTTGCAAAATTACAATTTTATTTCCAAAGGGCAAAGGAATTACGCTAAAAAAACAGAGAGCCTTCTACTTCTTGCCAATTCTCGCTTATTCGTAGAAGCGAAAATAGCGCCGGGCATTATAATAAGAAATGTCTTCCACCATACGGGAAAGATCCTCCCGACTATCAGGAAGCAAGCCACGCTCAACATCATTGCCAAGAATATTGCACAACAGACGACGAAAATATTCATGGCGAGGATAACTCAGGAAAGAGCGACTGTCGGTGAGCATACCCACAAAACGGGAGAGCAGCCCCAGCGCAGATAGCGCATTGATCTGCTTGGTCATTCCATCGAGTTGGTCATTAAACCACCAGCCGGAGCCGAACTGGATCTTGCCGGGTTCCGTACCATCTTGAAAATTGCCGAGCATTGTGGCTATCATTTCATTGGCCGAAGGGTTGAGACAATAGAGAATGGTTCGACCGAGCTTATGCTCTGTATTGAGTTCATCCAGGAAGCAACTCAAAGCCTTAGCCGTACTGAACTCTCCAATAGAGTCGAAGCCCGTATCCGGCCCCAGTTGCTCATACATACAAGTATTGTTATTGCGGATAGCCCCATAGTGATACTGCTGTGTCCATCCGGCATCATAGTCCATCTCACCACAGTCTTTCAAGAAAGCATGTTTATACTGATGCACCTCCAGTGCAGAAAGCCGCAAGCCACGTAATGCTTTACTAAAAATTGTTTCGATCTGAGAAGAAGTATACGGCTCACAATAGAACTCCTCTACGCCATGATCAGAGAGCCGGCATCCATTCTCATGAAAGAAATCGTGTCGGCGTTGCAGAGCATCGATAAGATGCTGATAACTGTCAATCTCGATGCCACTTACTTCCGAGAGCAGCTCCATATAGGCCGAGAAATCGGGGTGCTCGATATTCATTGCCTTATCAGGTCGCCAAGCTGGCAACATCTTAATCTCGAAACCACTCTCACGTGTCACTTTATGCCAATGCAGGTCATCAACAGGATCATCGGTGGTGCAGACGCATTCCACATGATAGTGACGCATGAGCCCGCGGGCACTGAACTCGGGTTGTTGAAGCTTTTCGTTACAGATATCATAGATTTCACGGGCCGTAGAGGGCGAAAGCAACTTTTCGATTCCAAAAGCTGTCTTTAATTCAAGATGTGTCCAGTGATACAAAGGATTACGAAAACAATAAGGCACTGTCTCTGCCCATTTCTCAAACTTTTCCCAATCGGAAGTATCTGTACCTGTGCAATAGCGCTCATCAACGCCATTGCTACGCATAGCTCTCCACTTATAATGGTCTCCACCCAACCAAAGTTCTGTGATGCTTCGAAAATGATAGTCTTCTGCCACCATCTTAGGGTCGAGATGGCAATGATAATCAATGATTGGCAGCTTCGCAGCATGATTATGATACAAGTCTTTAGCCACATCAGACTCTAAGAGGAAGTCCTCATCCATGAATTTCTTCATATTTGATTCTATTTTTAACGGATTGACTAATAATTGTAAGTGGTAGACCGATTACCTAAAGTCACAAGCGCAAATATACAGTATTTATTTGGAATATCGACAAAATTAAATTACTTTTGCAGAAAAAACTAAGAATAGCGATGAACAAGGTACTGCTTATCTACACAGGAGGCACAATCGGTATGGGACAAAATCCTCAGACAGGCGCATTGGAGCCACTGGATTTCAACCATCTCGTTGAGTCTATGCCGGAGTTTCAACTGATCAGAGCCGACATTGACGTCTACCAGTTCACGCCTCCTATCGACTCCAGCGAGATGTCGCCCACACAATGGGCCCAACTCGTGAGGATCATCAACCGAAACTATGACGACTACGACGGTTTCGTAGTACTACACGGTACGGACACAATGGCATACACAGCCTCGGCTCTCTCTTTTATGCTTGAAGGACTGACAAAGCCCGTGATCCTTACCGGATCACAACTGCCCATTGGTCAGTTAAGAACCGACGGTAAGGAAAACCTTGTGACAAGTATAGAACTTGCCGCATTGAAGGATGAATACGGACACGCACGCGTGCCGGAGGTATGTATATACTTTAGCGGTGTTCTGCTTCGAGGCAACCGGTCAACAAAGATCAATGCAGACGGTTTCAACGCCTTCGACTCCTTTAACTATCCTCACCTGTGTGAGGCAGGAGTAAACTTTTCGTTTCATGATCACCATATATTAAAACCAGACTTCAGCAAGCGGATGCAAGCCCACCTGGCCATGGACACCAATGTGGTTGTCTTCAGTCTTTTCCCCGGCATTCAAGAGGGGATCCTTAGACAAGTGCTGCAACTGCAAAGTCTCAGAGGTATCGTCATGCGCAGTTTTGGCAGTGGCAACGCAATGAAAAGTCCATGGCTCATGCACCTGCTCAAAGAAGCGACCCTAAAGGGAATCGTCATTGTGAATATCAGCCAATGTGTAGCCGGCACCGTGGAGATGAGCCGATACGACACCGGATACCAACTCAAAGACATTGGTGTCATCTCTGGTCACGACTCTACCGTAGAAGCAGCTGTCACCAAACTCATGTATCTACAAGCTCAACACAACGATCCAAATACCATCCGCAACTTGATGGCAAGAAGCATTGCCGGTGAGATCACTACATAAGCCACCAGTAGACAAACAAAAAAATGCGAGCAAAGAAAAACCTGCTCCACAGAAATAGCTTATCAAGAATAGTAAAATAGAGAAATCCATATTTTTCTACAATGCTGCTTGATAAGCTATTTTTTTGTTGCACCCAAAGCCTATACTATATTTAATTTAAAAAGTCTCATAAATAAAAAAACAAGAGGTTGAACCAAGAAAAAGTCCAACCTCTTGTAACATTTATCTTTAAAGTATCAAAATCCGAGATTACTTCTTAAAGAAATCCTTGACGGCCTCATTGGGAACCATCTGCTCATCGAAGATGTAAGCACCTGTCTTAGGGCTCTTTACCATCTTAATAACCTTTGAATATGCGCGACCATCCGAAGAACCTTCATGGAGGGTAGCGACCGCTTTCTTTGCCATAGTCTATATTATCTTTTAACTATTAACGTAAAACGAGAACTCTGGTGAGATTACTTGATCTCCTTGTGAAGTGTCATCTTTTTCAAGATGGGATTGTACTTCATAAGCTCCAGACGCTCGGGAGTATTCTTGCGGTTCTTTGTCGTAACGTAACGGCTAGTGCCTGGCAGGCCAGAGTTTTTCATCTCTGTGCATTCCAGAATCACCTGAACTCTATTTCCTTTCGACTTCTTTGCCATGATGATTATTCTCCTAATACTTTAATGTCCTTCCAATCGCAGTAGCCCTTAGAGACTGCCTGCTTCAGAGCTGCGTCCAGTCCAACCTTATTGATAAGACGAAGACCAGCGGCACTAATCTTGAGCGAAATCCAGCAGTTCTCCTCTACATAGAAGAACTTCTTGCTGAAGAGATTAACGTCAAAGCTGCGTTTTGTGTGGTGCTTTGAGTGAGACACATTGCAACCTCTCTGTGCCTTCTTGCCTGTAATCTGACAAATCTTAGACATCGCTATTCTTTGTTTTTGATTCGATTTTTGATACTTATTCCAAACAGAGTGCAAAGTTAGCAATCTTTTTTCTGATTAGCAAATAATTAGCGGGCTAATCTTGACTATTAACTATTTTTTTGTTTTTACGATTCGATGTTCTCTTTCCTTTTTCTTGGTTCAAACAAAGACCAAAGAACAGACTTTTTTACGCCATTAAGTTTTTTTGCATTGCAAATAGAGTGATTATTGAAGAGAAATATTTATCTTTGTAGAAAATTATAACACAATGCTGCATTTTATCTCATTCGGCAGCGGCAGCAGCGGCAACTGCAGCCTGATATACAACGAGAAAGAAGGGTTGCTCATTGACGCTGGCATCGGTGTCCGTATTTTGAAAAAACACTTGAAAAACTACGGCCTAAACATTTCCAATATTAGGTCTATACTGGTCACACATGATCATGCCGATCACGTGAAGTCAGTAGGTAGTGTAAGCAAGGATTATCACATCCCTGTATATGCCACGCGCAAAGTGCACGAAGGCATAGAGGAGAACTGGTGTGTGAGGACCAAGGTGCCCCAAGATATGTCATTTGTTGTCGAGAAAGGACAGCCTTTTCATATAGGCGAATTTACGATCACTGCTTTCGGGGTGCCACACGACAGTAAGGAAAATGTCGGTTACTGCATTGAGGCAGAAGGCATCACATTCGTATTGATGACGGATATCGGGCATTTCACAGACGAAATGCTGGAATATGTCGGACACGCCAATTATCTTGTCATAGAGGCAGACTATGAGAAGGCCATGCTCGAAGCAGGGCCCTACCCCGTAGAACTGAAGCGAAGAATACAGAGCTCGCTCGGACATACGAGCAATTTTGATTGCGGGCAAGTGCTTGCCCACTATGCCACGCCGGCACTCAGAGGAGTATGGCTCTGTCATCTGAGCGACACCAACAACCAACCGGAGTTGGCCGAAAAAACGGTCAAGCAAGTGCTTAGAGCCAGCGGCATTGTTGCCAGCAATGACCCAGGAGCAGACTTCACACTGAATGCGCTCCACAGAAAACTGCCCACAGGCGTATTTGACCTGAAATAGCGAAAACTCTCCTTATAATATATGTCTTTTAGAATGGCATACCCACTGCGAAGTGGAATGTAAAGTCACGAGAAAACTTCGGATGGAAAATCGCCCAATGCTCTTGCTGAGTGGTCCAAGCCGGATTAATGGCTTTCATGCCCCCATCGAAGCGTAGTATGAAATAGCCAAAGTTGATGCGCAAGCCTAATCCATAAGAGACAGCAATCTGCTTATAGAATTCATCGAAACGGAACTGTCCTCCTGGCTGATCAGCATAGTTGCGAAGCGTCCAAATGTTACCGGCGTCTATAAAGGCAGCACCATTGAATTTCCAAAAGAGGAAGGTACGATACTCTGCGCTAAGGTCCAATTTCATGTCACCCGTCTGGTTGATGAAGTCAATGCGGCCGTCTTTGCCCCGATAACTACCCGGACCGAGTTCTCGCACCGACCATCCTCTCACGCTGTTGGCTCCTCCGGAGAAATAGCGTTTCTCAAAAGGCAGCACAGTGCTGTTGGCATAAGGGTATGCCATACCAAACGCAGCATGAAAAGCCAGCATATTGCGAGTATCGAATTGTTGGATACGTGTATAATCAAAATCAAATTTCAGATACTGGGCATAAGGTATATGATTGAAAAGCGTATACTGCCCATTCTCATTCTTCTTCAGGCCCATCAAAGGGGAGAGTGCCCTCAGCAATCCCCCACCCGACTCAAAATTCATCTTCAACGCATTGACACCATTGTTATAACTAAATCCCACTCCCATTCTTAGGATAAAGAGATTCTCATAGTTATAGCGTAGAATAGCGTTTCGATTAGAGACATCGTCGAGATAGTCTTCCTTAAAAGTAGCGCTAATCCATGGCATGTAGACATAGTTCAGATCCAAAAGATCGAAGCGGTAGCGAGTATTGTGCCCCGGATCAGCCCAGCGATAGCGCCACCCCGCAGACAAGACACGACGATGGAACTCTGGTCGATTTTGCATGTCCCAGGCTAAAGACAACTCCGAAGTGGCATTGCTCTGACGGCGAAAGCTACGAGAGAGAAAAGGTGCCAAGAACTCCGGAAACTGAAGTTTCGCCTGCACACCATATTCTATATAATCTTCATCGTTGTAGCCCTCCAGCCCCGTAATCGCCTCGAAAGCACCACGCAACTGCACGCTCAACAATTCTGATCCACGTAGCAAGTTTCTATTCTCATAGATGAGTGACGCAGCTGCGCCCAAGTCACCCGCCGTGTTGGTACCTTCTGGCTGGAATGCAATTGTAGACCTTTTGTTCATACTCAACTGGATATGACAATCCAAAAGATTCGAGTCCGGAACCTCGCTGAACAGAATATTGGTATACTTCACCGCCTGAAGCTTGCTGAAATTTGAATAGGTCTTCTGCAGATCTGTGTTACTAAAAGGTCGACCGGCAGTAATCGCCGTATTGTTTTCCAACACATTCCTCCGAAGTTGAACTTTGCCTAAAGAGCCATCAGAATACCGCACTGAACGGATAACAAACCTGGGATGGTCTGTTGGACGAGCATCACTATTGGCCTGATACTTCTTGAGATGAAGCACAATACCTACCGAGCGACTGTCGGAAGAGGAATCTGCAGTAAAAGATATAAAGTCCTTGTGAAACTTGTAATAGCCGACATTCTGAAGCAACGCTGTCAGCCGGTCACGCTCTGCCTCCAATGCTTTAATTGAGAATGGAGATCCTTCGCGAAGAGCAGAAGTAGACTTTCTATGCTGATGACGGGACATGCTATCCTCGCCACCCAACAATTGTCGAATAGCCGGGTCCTGAATGTCGTATGTGATATGCCCAAAACGATACTGGGCCCGCGGATGAAGCATATAGACCGCTTTGAGCGAATGCCCTTTAACAACCGTATCTAAAGTGACACCAGCATGAAGGTAGCCTTGGTTGACCATGGCCTGTCGTAAATCATCCATCGTCTGCCGCGCCGTAAGCGTGTCAAATACCACAGGACGCTCACCAATACGCTTGAGAGTGCGGTTGATCCATTTCGTACTGTCCTTACCGGCAAGCGTATAAGTGCCCATTGGTATCTTGAAGAGCGAAAACCACTTTGAGTTGGCTTTCTGACGAATATAAGGAAAGAGCTGTGAGGCATCAAACGATTTCTCATCAGATTCTATCTCCACAGAGGTGAGCAGATAACTTCCCTGTGGCACATACTTGGAAGTGCTACATGCCGAGACCAGACATAACGTGAGGACAAGGAAAACGTAGAAATATGTAACTTTTGATTTCAACTGCTATATTTTTGGTACAAAGGTAATGTATTTTGTTGACAGATTACATAAAAATAACACATTATTTTTATCGGTTACAACATTAATCACTAACTTTGCAATATGATAAGCAAGGCAAAAATAAAATTTGTTCATACACTCGAACAGAAGAAGGCACGCATACGCGAGCAGCTCTTTGTCGCCGAAGGACCCAAGGTCGTCGGTGACCTGATGGTACGTTTTCAGCCCAAGATGCTTTTCCACACGGCAGACTGGCACACTCCTCTTGGGGGAGCCACCGGTGCGGAGACCGACGAAACCGTCAGCGAGGAAGAGCTAAAGAAGCTCTCATTCTTGCAGCATCCACAGCAAGTACTCGCCGTCTTCCCCCTACCCCACACAGAAGCCACCGATACAAAGCTACCAAGTCAGCAGCTATGCCTTGCCCTTGACGGGGTACAAGATCCCGGCAATGTGGGAACAATCATCCGAGTAGCCGACTGGTTTGGCATCACACAGATCTATTGTTCTCATGAGACTGCTGATGTTTACAACCCCAAGGTGGTACAAGCCACGATGGGCAGTCTCGCAAGGGTGGACATACACTACACCGATTTAGCATCACTCATCGACCATCTTCCCAATGATTGTCCGGTCTATGGTACTCTGCTTGACGGAAACAATCTGTATCAGCAGAAGTTGAGTGATCATGGCCTGATAGTCATGGGTAATGAAGGAAAGGGACTGACGGCAGAAGTCAGACAACGCGTCAACAACAGACTGCTGATCCCTAACTATCCTAAAGGCAGAGACACGGCAGAGAGCCTGAACGTAGCAATCGCCACTGCCATCGTGTGCGCAGAGTTTAGAAGAAGAATAGAATAAACAGTATAAACGGACTGAAATCATGAATACAGAACATATTGAGAATGAACTTTATAAAGTTAGGAGTGTCAGAGCCTGCATCAAGTCGGCCACTGACATGATGATCAGCAATCCACTAACTATTCTTCGCCGTACTTGGCTGCCAACGTTGGTGCTAAGTATTGTCGCGGGCTTCAGCATCTTGTTGCCTTCCCTCTTTGAGTCACAGCAACCAGCAACAACAGGAACGACCGCAGTAAATACACCTCTTCTGATTCTCAGTGCCATCTTGTTTATCGCTTACATCGCCATTGCATCGTGGTGGGAATCCTCGGTAATCAGTCTTCTGACAGGACGCAAGGTGAAAGACAATATCCGACGCATACTCTACTTGCTGTTGGCAGTGATCGGACTATATATCATCGTGGGCGTTGCCATCTCTGTAGGCTATATGTTGCCTATGTTTGGCGGCAAAGCTACCTTGGGCCATCCTACTATCATCTCACCTTTGGTAGCAGGCATCGTATTTGTCTTAGCCCTCATCTTTACCCTGCCCATCAGCTATTCTTCCATGAAATATCTCGTGGAGCCTCAACAAAAAGTGTTGAGCATTTTTGGCAAACCATATATAACGGGATTGCATCGCTGGGGCTTCCTCTTCTTGGCTACCCTTCTCGGAGGTATCATCATCAGCATTCTCTTCGTCATCACCGGTATTCCCGAGATCATCCTCGAGACTGCTAAACAATCCAATGACATTGGAATGGCAATGGGCGACAGCAACGGGCTGACTGCCTCTTTCACGGTACTTCAGCTCTTCGTTACTATCCTGTGCTACTTCATTTGGTGTTATATCTATTGCTGGATGAACTTTGTCTATTACTATGTCTATGGCAGTATCGAAGCTAAAGAGAAAGCAAAAAAGGATATTGTCAATGTAGCCACAGATAATAGTGCAAACAATAATGACTTTGATGCCCTGGATAAGCGCTTAAAACTGGGAACAGAACAAGTATCAGACAGCAGACTCAACATTGAAGACATACAATAAGAATCATATTTATTAAAAGGAGAGATGGAAAAACAACGCATTCTTTTTATCGACCGGGACGGAACACTTATCGAAGAACCCGCTGACGAGCAGATCGACTCTTTTGAGAAGTTGCGCTTCGTTCCCGGCGTATTCAGCAATCTGGGATATATCCACAAACGCATGGGATTCCGCTTTGTGATGGTCACCAATCAAGACGGATTGGGCACGTCGTCGTTTCCCGAGGAGACATTTTGGCCTGTACACCGACTGATGCTTCAAGCATTGGAGAGCGAAGGCATCACCTTCGACGATCAACTCATCGACCGGCACTTCCCGGAAGACAACTCACCGGAGCGCAAGCCCGGTACTGCCATGCTGAAGAAATACACCGACAATCCGGCTTACGACATCGCGGGAAGCTATGTCATCGGCGATAGAGAGAGTGACGAACAGTTAGCCAAGAATCTGGGATGCAAAGCTATCATCCTTGGACGCGACGGTATGACTTGGGAAAAAGCAGCCGAACTGTTGATTGCCGGAGAACGCACGGCAGAGGTAAGACGTACTACCAAGGAGACAGACATTCTCGTTCGCGTCAACCTCGACGGATCGGGCAAAACAGATATTGACACTGGACTTGGCTTCTTTGACCACATGCTGGAGCAAATCGGCAAGCACGGCATGATAGACCTCACCGTACACACCAAAGGAGATCTCTGGGTCGATGAGCACCACACCATTGAGGACACTGGCATTGCTCTGGGAGAGTGCATCCTCAAAGCCTTGGGTGACAAGCGCGGCATCGAGCGCTATGGATTCTGCCTGCCAATGGACGATTGTTTGTGCCAGGTGGCTATCGACTTTGGCGGACGCCCTTGGCTCGTTTGGGACGCTGAGTTCCACAGAGAAAAGATCGGTGAGATGCCAACGGAAATGTTCATGCACTTCTTTAAAAGCTTCAGCGACGCTGCACGCATCAACCTCAACATTAAAGCGGAGGGTGAGAACGAGCACCATAAGATAGAAGGTATTTTTAAAGCACTGGCGCGTAGCTTGAAAATGGCGGTAAGAAGAGATATACACCACTTGGTGCTGCCTTCTACAAAAGGCACACTATAACACGTTTATAAATCAAATAAGGGGGTGTATCAAAATTCTGGTTCAACCTCTTTTTCGTATTATTTTTTAAAACAAAGCCTCGACTTTCACAAGCCGGGGCTTTGTCATATCACAAAAATTTAGTATCTTTGTGGTATAAACGAATTACATGGCAAAAGTACACTTTCGGGATTACAATCCCAAACAAATTATCCTTTTTCCTCAACGTCTTGACAAAGATATTGCAACAAACGTTTATACAGAAATTTAGCAAGATTTTCAACGCTTGTTTTTACTGCCTTACAAATGATGGTTCGCTGCGTAGATTTTAATCATTCCCTACGTAACGAACGATCTTTTTCTATAGCGTTACAACATTGGGAACATAGCTTCGACCCCGCAAGAACATAGCTTTGACCCCGCAAGAATGCAGCTTCAAACCCAATCAAGGGCAACAGGATCATCGAGGTCAACCACCGTCTTGCCAAATACAGAAAGCAGGCCGCGGAAAGACTTACTTCGGAAGAAGGAATAAAATATAGGGGGAAAAGATGCATAGAGCCAGAGGCCTCTTCGGACAGATGAAGTACGACATGAACTACAAACGCTTCAGGCACTTCGATATGGACAAGTCAAGATGGACTTTGCCTTCTTTGCGATTGCTTTCAACATAAAGAAAATGTGCTCGAAAATCAACAAAAAAGGCAAGGGAAAGCCTTTTGGAGCCGCTAATACGGCCTATTTCTTCCTCCTTGCGGTCCTGACGACTCTAAAAACAGCGAAAAATGGAATTTTAACTAAAAAGTCGGCCTAATCCTAATTTTACGACTATCATTGTAAAAGAAAAGAGGATGCACCATAAAACTTAATTATGATACACCCTCTTATTTTATATATAGAGGACCAAGGATCTGGCTTGAAGCCCATTTCTGCTTTACACTGTTGAATAGATACCAAGTCATATCGTTACGACTCAGACTTCCATCTTCAACAGCAGCCTTTCTACTTTACTTTGCTTTCTCCATCAGCTTTTTCAAGAGGCCGGGAATCTCGCAGCTCTCCATAGCCACCGGCACGCCGGCAGCCTCGAAAGCCGCAATCTTGTCAGCGGCAGAACCTGAACTGCTGGAGATGATAGCTCCGGCATGCCCCATCTGCTTGCCCGGAGGAGCTGTGCGGCCATCGATGAAAGCAACGACAGGCTTGGTGATATGCTCCTTGATATAGGCAGCAGCATGCTCCTCAGCATCACCACCAATTTCGCCTATCAAGGCAATGGAGTCGGTATCAGGATCATCTTGGAACATCTGCAACAAATCCTCGAAGTAAAGACCTACCACAGGATCACCGCCGACGCCTATTGCAGTACTCTGTCCCATACCAGCCTTTGTGAGGTTATCAACGACTTCATAGGTCAGCGTACCCGAACGGCTGATAACACCCGTATGTCCTTTCTTGAAGATATTGGATGGCATAATACCCACCATGCTCAGTTCTGGAGAAATCAATCCCGGGCAGTTCGGGCCGATCAGATGAGCACCTTTCACCTGGATATAGCGCTGGGCAATGACAGCATCCACTACGGGGATACCCTCCGTAATGCAAATGATGAGTTTGATGCCGGCATCAGCTGCCTCCAGCATAGCATCCTTGGCAAAGGGAGCCGGAACAAAGATGATCGACGTGTTGGCCTTCGTAGCCTCTACGGCCTCGCGAACTGTGTTGAACACCGGAATGCCATCCACCTCCTGTCCACCCTTTCCGGGTGAGGTGCCGCCTACAACGTTTGTTCCGTATTCTTTCATCTTGGCAGCATGGAAACTGCCGTCGCGGCCTGTGATGCCCTGAACAATCAGGCGCGTATCTTTATTGATCAAAATACTCATGGTAATCGCTTTTAAAAGATTAAAGATTGTTCATTGCCTCCACAGCCTTGTGGCCTGCATCGGCCATGGTCGTTGCCACAATGAAATGAGAATTCTGCAACAGACGACGTCCCTCCTCGGCATTGGTACCTGTCAGACGGATGACGATCGGCATGTCGGTCTTGATACTCTTGAAAGCCTCTAAGAGTCCTTTCGCCACATCGTCGCATCGGGTGATGCCTCCGAAGATGTTGATCAGAATCACTTTTACGTGCTGATCGCTCATCAACAGATTCATAGCATCTACAATCTTCTCAGGGTTAGAACTGCCACCGATGTCCAGAAAGTTGGCAGGATTGCCGCCATAGAGCTTGATCATGTCCATAGTAGCCATAGCCAATCCGGCACCGTTGACCATGCAACCGATATTACCTCCCAAGTTGACATAGCTGAAACCCTTGGACTTAGCATAGAGCTCTTTCTTCTCATCTTCCGTAGGCTCATTAAGTTCAGCCACATCAGAATGACGGTAAAGCGCATTATTGTCGAAAGTCATCTTGGCATCGATAGCTTTCAGTTGTCCCTCCTTTGTCAATACGAGTGGATTGATCTCTGCCAAAGAAGCGTCTTTCTCAATAAAGAGGCGATAGAGATTCTTGAAAAGTGGTATGGCCTGCTTCACCACAGCCTTATCATCAAACAATTTGTAAGCGGCAGCGCGAGCCTGGAAATCAGCCATACCGATAAGCGGATCGATCACGATCTTCTCGATCTTCTCTGGTGTTTCCTTGGCAACCTGCTCGATATCCATACCTCCGGCACGAGACAGCATCATCAAAGGAGACTTGCTCTTACGGTCGATCAGGATGCTGACGTAATACTCTTTGTCTATGTTCACAGCCTCTGTGACGAGCACACGGTCAACAACGTATCCCTTGATGGTCATCCCAAGGATGTCGGATGACACCTTGCGCACCTCTTCTTCCGAAGCTGCGAGCTTCACGCCACCGGCCTTTCCGCGCCCACCAGTGTGTACTTGCGCCTTAACTACAACTCTCCCGGAGCCTAATTGATGATAAGCGTCAACACATTCATCAACGCTACGGCACAAAATAGGACTGTCTACGGGCAAACCATACTGAGCAAAGAACTCCTTTGCCTGATATTCGTGTACCTTCATAATATATTAGTTAATGAATTAACAGGTCACAAAATTAGTGAATTCCTTGAAAAGCACAAAATTATCAACCACTTTTTTTCCAATTAAACATAAACAGAGCTAATATTGTAGAAAATATTAATTTCTTATACACATCATCAACGCTTCCATACAGCTCCAAGCATGGCCGCTCCTCCGAAGTGGAGGCTTTGCAGTAGGGGCAGACGATCCTTTGTGACACCTCCGAGAGCCACCACCTTTGAGTCGATGATGTCTTCTGCAGCAGCCTTCTGAAGTTCCGCAAGCGAGAACTGAGAGCGATAGCCCTGTTTAGAAATACTGTCGAAGACTGGACTCAGAAACACATAGTCCATCTTCGGCTTGCGCAGCTCCACTTCATTGAGCGAATGACATGAGCACGACAAACTCAGCCCGGCACTCGTGGCGCAGTCCGGGACCGTGGGATTACGGCGGTTGAGATGCAGCCCTCCCACACGATACTCCTCACACAGCTCATGATGGTCGTGGAGGACGAGACGAGGATAGCACCAGGTTGGTATCGTGTTGAGAAGACGGCGCAAGTCGTCGGCCGAAGCCTCTGGCTTGCGCACATGCACCCGCCAAAAGCCACCCTCAGAGAGCAGGGCGGCAATGCGCTCACCCTCGCCCGGCAAGAAACGGGGCGAGGTGATGGCAATAAGGCGTAGAGAGGTCGTCATCCTTTCAGACGGGCAATGAGCTGTTCGGCTACCTTCTTACCCGACATGAGCATGCCACCGAAGATAGGTCCCATGCGTGGTGTACCCGACACGGCTGAGGAAGCCATGCCACAGACATACAGCCCCGGATAGATTTCTTTGGTACCGGCTACCACCTCACGCTCACCCTCGATCACATCCAGTGAGCGCTCGCCGGCGACTGCACCCGTGGGAGTGTCGAGTCGAATGCCGTTCTTACGGGCTACCACTTTGCTGATCTCGCTGTCGTGTCCCGTGCCGTCGATGACATATTTCGCCAATACATTGAGCGGGTCTACGTGCAGTCCTTCGCGCAGCACTGGTGTCCAGTTGACCACCACGCCGCTGACGCGGTTGTCCTTGAAGATGACATCCTCCACAGAATAGCAGTTGAAGAGAGTTGCTCCGGCATGGACAGCATGGTAGAGCAGCGAAGAGGTGCTCTCAATGGAATCGACAGTGAACAAATTCTCTTCAAACGGCTCATAGCGTATATCGAATTCGCGGATGATGTCCATGGCCTCTTGCTGGATGACCACTTGGTTGAACATCATAGCGCCGCCCCACATGCCACCGCCCGGCGAGAGCTTGCGGTCGAAGAGTGCCACACGCAGTCCTGCCTTGGCAAGATAGTAAGCGGCGACAATGCCGGAAGGACCACCACCCACGATGGCTACATCGAGTTGAAGATTCTTTTCCAGTTTGTTGAAATAGGTCTGAATGATACCTTTTGAAATTTCTGTCTCAATCATAATGGTTGATTTTTTTGGTTATTTAGTGAATGTTTCTTCACAAAGTGTATGACTGATGCGAGCCGCACAAAAGTTGGGACCGCACATGGTGCAGAAGCGTCCCTGCTGCGGGTTGGCAGCCTGGTAAATAGCCTGTGATCGTTCGGGGTCGAGGCTCAGGCTGAACTGGTCGATCCAGCGGAAATCGTAGCGAGCCTTGGACAGCGCATTGTCGCGTACCATGGCTCCGGGGTGACCTTTGGCAATGTCGGCAGCGTGGGCTGCAATCTTGTAAGCGATGATGCCGTCGCGCACATCCTGCAAGTCGGGCAATGCGAGATGCTCCTTGGGCGTGACATAGCAGAGCATCGATGTGCCAGCCCAACCGATGAGAGCGGCACCAATGGCACTGGTGATATGGTCGTAGCCCGGCGCAATGTCGGTCACCAGAGGGCCAAGGGTGTAGAAAGGAGCATGGTGACACTTCTCCTGTTCACGCTCCACGTTTTCCCGAATCTTTTGAAGAGGTACATGTCCCGGCCCCTCGATAAACACCTGCACGTCCTTGTCCCATGCCCGCTGCACCAGTTCACCCATGGTGTCGAGTTCCGCAAACTGCGCCCGGTCATTGGCATCGTGGATGGAGCCCGGCCGCAAACCATCGCCGAGGGAGATGGCGACATCGTACCGTCGGCAGATGTCGCAGATGTCGTCGAAATGGGTATAGAGAAAACTCTCCTGCTGATGCATGGAGCACCACGACGAGATGATGCTGCCTCCTCGGCTGACCATGCCCGTGAGCCTGTCGAGCGCGTAGTGCACGTTTTTCAAGCGTATGCCGCAATGGATGGTGAAATAGTCTACGCCCTGCTCACACTGCTCGATGAGCGTATCGCGGTAGACATCCCAAGAAAGGTCGGCAATCTTCTCGTTCACCTTTTCGAAAGCCTGATAGAGCGGCACAGTGCCCACCGGCACCGGACAGTTGCGCAGGATATGCTCACGCGTTTCGTGGATATGGCTACCTGTGGAGAGATCCATCAGCGTATCGCCACCCCATTTACAGTTCCACACAGCTTTCTCCACCTCTTCTTCGAGGTTGGACGAGAGTGCCGAGTTGCCGATGTTGGTGTTGATTTTTACCAGGAAGCGGTCACCGATAATCATAGGTTCCGCCTCGGGATGACGGTGATTACAGGGAATGACCGCCCTGCCGGCAGCCACCTCCTCGCGCACAAACTCCGGGGTGATATAGGAGCTTATGCCCAGCGCCTCGTTGTTCATGTTCTCACGAATGGCAACATACTCCATCTCGGGAGTGACAATGCCATGGCGGGCATAGTAGCGCTGAGTGCCTTTGCGTTCGGGCATCCACGTCTCGCGCAGTCTGGGCAGACCTCGCTCCAAATCGATGTCGACGTCAGGATCACTGTAAGGGCCGCTGGTATCGTAGATGAATACAGGAGCATTGTCGTGACGCGTTTCCTTGCCGTCGGTCACAGTTACGGTTGGCATGAGGCTAACGCGTCGCATGCCTACCCGAAGGAAGGGATAGCGCTTGCCTTGAAGATAAATTTTCTCGGAATGTGGATAATGAATTTTGATATTCTGGTTCATAGTGTTGGGTTAATCGTTTTGCAAATCTTGTGCATCTCTTCTACGGGGTTGGCGGCTCGGACAATGCATCCGCTCATTGCCACGCCGTCAACGCCCGTAGACAGGATAACGGGGATGTCGTCACGCGTGATGCCCCCGATAGCTATGAGAGGCAGCCGGACTGACAACTTTTTCCGTGCAGCCACGAGATGCCGATAGCCGTCGAGACCAAGCAGGGGCGCGAGATGTTCCTTGGTGGTGGTGAAGCGAAACGGGCCGCATCCTGCATAGTCGGCGCCCTCGTCAACAGCCCTGCACAGATCCTCCACCGTGTTGACAGTAGCTCCGATGATGGCGTGTGGCCCAAGGAGCTTCCGAGCTTCGGCCACGGGCATGTCACGGCGACCAAGATGCACTCCGTCGGCACCGATGAGCGGGCAGAGAGCTACACGGTCGTCGAGGATGAGAGTGGCATGTTGATGGTGACAAAGGCGTACGGCTTCCCTGCCGACGCTCAACACCTCGTCGTCAGTGGCTCCCTTCATACGCAGCTGTATCCAGCGGCAACCACCCTGAAGAGCCATCCTCACCTCGTCAAGGTCGGTGTAGCGGTCGGTGGCATGTGTGATAAATTGCAGATGCTTCATGGCTGGATGATAAGTTTTTGTGGGTGAAAAAAATGGTTGAGCGGGCCGTGACCATGGCCTGTCGTCACCTCAGCCCCTGCCTTGATCGCTTGGCTCAGGTATCGTTTACCCTTGTCCACAGCGCAGACAAGGTCCAGTCCCCTTGCGAGATAAGCCGTGATGGCGGCGGAGAGCGTACATCCTGTACCATGCGTGTTGGACGTGGTAATGGTCTGAGCACTAAAGGACTTGACCATACCTGTCTGTGTGAAGAGCCAGTCTGTCTTTGTCTTGCCGTCGACATGTCCGCCCTTGATGAGAACAGCTTGGCAGCCCATGTCAAGAATGTGGCGTGCCGCCATGTGGATGTCACCGGTAGACCGGATGTTCATGCCAGCCAAAGTTTCTGCTTCAGGAAGATTAGGGGTGAGCAGGCTGGCAAGCGGGATGAGCCGGTCGACAAGCATCTGCAGCGTACCTTGCCGCATGAGTGAGTCGCCAGAGGTGGCCACGATGATAGGGTCCACGACAAGAGGCACGCGGGGATAGGACGAGAGGATGTCCGCAATGGCAGCGACCACTTCGGCATTGCCGAGCATACCCGTCTTGATGGCAGAAGGACGTATGTCGCACATGACGGCGCGCAATTGTCGCGCCACCAAATCTGCGGACATATCCTCCACACTGCGCACCCCTGTAGTGTCTTGGGCGGTGACGGCGGTGACTACGCTACAAGCATAGCACCCTAAGGCCGACATCGTCTTGATATCAGCTTGCAGCCCGGCTCCTCCACAGCTGTCAGAGCCTGCTATCGTTAATGTAGAAACGTATTTACTGCACATCTTAACTGTACCTCACTCTGATTTTCTTCTATCTAACTATACGATCAGAGAGGTGCACAGCCAAGCTGTGACCAATGGAAAATACTGGCAACTTCCTACGGCAGCATTACCTGCATCAGGTTCACGGGTATTATCTCAGCTTTGCCTTGTCGCCACGGGTGACACGGCTCCGCACCCCTCTGACGAGCATTTCTGCCCGTCATCTTTCAGTATGCATCAGAGACATTTTTTGCCCCCTTTGCTTTTAGTCGTGTGCAAAAATATAAATTTGTAACAAGAAAAAAGCGAATACACCGAATAATTATATCATTTTAACCCTTTCACTGCAACAAAAAGCTATTCTTTACACACCTATATCCTATCACTAACAACAGAAATAATTTCTACAAAAACACTTCCGCGACAACTTGTATTCCAGAGAAAGGAAAATAAAAAAAGCAAGCAGCAAAACGCCCCAAAAGAGCTTTAAAAGTGAGAAATCAGTGATTTCTTTATGTCATCTCAGTGGTTTTAGCTCATCAAACCACCGTTTTGATGAGCTAAAGCCACTGAGATGATTGAATATTCTCTAAAGAATTTCACAAGAAGAAGGTGATTTTGCAAATCGAAACGACGCAAGTATCACACAAATCATTGACAATTAGCAACTTATGTAATATTGCCAAAAGTCAAGAATTCACACTTAAGATCATACTTGCTCGCAAAAATCGCATTCTCATGCCCGCTTTTTTGTCAGTTTTTCTAACAACTGCTATTCTTCGACGCACTTGCTCAATGTGACTCGTCTTTCAGCAGAGGCAATGAGATATGATACTTCACTGCTAATATCCTGATTGCTACAATAACGACAAATGCCACTACCACGGTAACAGCCACATTGACATGCAACGAAATCATCAGCCAATAGACCAGACCGCCAAGTATGCTCGCCATCGCATAGATTTCCTTACGGAAAATTACGGGCGGCCGATTGAGCAGCAAATCACGGAGGACACCTCCGGCCGATCCCGTTATACATCCCATGGCAATAGCCACCCAAAAAGGATGTCCACAGACCAGTGTCTTTTGTATACCTGCTATTGTGAACAATGCCAAGCCAAGCGTGTCAAAGAAAAACCAGGCATTGTTTAAATGACGGAGCAAACGCGCGAAGAGTATCACCATCGCTTGGGCGAGAAAGGTGCAGACGATATACATCGGCGATGTCATCCAGAAAGGAGTCACTCCGAGCATGACATCGCGCAAAGTACCTCCGCCGATAGCCACGACAAAGCCACATACAAAGCCTCCAAACCAATCGTAATGCCTTGCTGCCGCATGACGTATGCCTGAGATGGCAAAGGCCAGTGTACCCAAGATCTCTATTGTCTGCTGAACAGAATGAATAAAAACAGGATCGTGATAAAACATTCTTTTTCTATTATTTCACATATAAAAGCCTTTGCGCCCATAGCCCTTCAGACGCGAGTTCTGGCCACAGAACCAGTTTCAGACATGATTTAAGTCTCGGCCTTCAACAAATGCCTTTATATTCTCAACACAAATCTCCATCAAACGTTCTCTTGCTTCCTTTGTTGCCCATGCGATATGCGGAGTGATATAGGCATGAGGCTGGGCGAAAAGGGGATTGTCTGCGCGTGGCGGCTCTTCCGTCATCACGTCAGCGCCGTAGGCTGCCAACTCACCATTTGCCAAGGCACAGGCCACAGCCTCTTCGTCCACGAGAGGTCCGCGTCCGGTGTTGATCAGTATTGCAGACGGACGCATCAACTTCAATCGTCGGGCATCTATGAGGTGATAGGTATCCTTGCTCAACGGACAATGGAGCGAGAGAATGTCAGACACGGCCAACACTCCCTCAAGCGTGGTCTTCTGTATGCCTTCGGGAAGATCGGTAGCGTTTTTTGAGGTCAAGGCAAACACGTCCATACCCAGTTCACAGGCGACGCGCGCCACTCTCATGCCGATATGCCCAAGCCCTACGATGCCCATCGTCTTCCCGGCCAATTCGGGCAGTGGCGTATCCCAATAGCAGAAGTCTGGATTGCGGCTCCACTTGCCTTGGCGATTCTCCTCAGCATAGTGAGCCACTTGATTAGTGATGTTCAGGATATGAGCGAACGTCATCTGCACCACGCTGTCTGTGCTGTATGAGGGAATATTTGTCACCACAATGCCTCGACGATGAGCAGCATCCACGTCCACCACATTATAGCCGGTGGCCAGCACGCCTATATATTTCAACTTTGGGAGCTGGGCCATCACCTCATCAGTGATATTCACCTTATTGATCAGCACAGCGTCGGCATACTTGGCACGCTCTACCACGTCTTCAGGAGCCGTCCGAGGATAAACAGTGAGATTACCAAACGCCTTGAGTGCATCCCAAGACAGATCTCCGGGATTGGCGGCAAAGCCGTCGAGTTCTACAATGTTCATGTTCAAAAGTCTTTTCTTTGATGTGATTACCTTGTTAAATACCGTACGACACCTTAATTATATATAGGCATCGAATACTGAAAAATGAGTTTTAATCCGCGTCGCCTATTCCTTATATCGGTCACCCCAACAGTTCAGCATGCGCTGATAGAGTCTTTCCTCCGACGGCGAGTGCTGGGCATGCCACAAGCGCAGACTCTTCAGCTGATCGGGAAGATACTGCTGTGGCGTGAAGTTGCCCGGATAGTCATGAGGATATTTATAGCCATCGTGGTATCCGAGCTCGGCCATTAGCTTGGTGGGTGCATTGCGCAATGGCAAGGGCACGGGCTGATTGCCAGACTTCCTGACTTCTGAGAGCGCCGCGTCAATGCCCAGATAAGCAGAATTGCTCTTAGGACTCGTCGCCAAATAGACGGTAGCCTCAGCAAGAGGAATGCGTCCCTCCGGCCAGCCAATTTTCATCACGGCATCAAAGGCCGCATTAGCCAAAAGCAGCGCATTGGGGTTGGCCAGTCCTATGTCTTCCGCGGCAGAGATGACCAGCCGACGCGCTATGAACTGCGGGTCTTCCCCGCCCTCTATCATTCTCGCCATCCAATAGAGGGCCGCATCAGGGTCAGAGCCACGGATGCTCTTGATAAAAGCCGAAATGATGTCGTAGTGCATTTCCCCATCCTTGTCGTAGGCCAAAGGATTGGTCTGGAGAAGCGACTCCGTCAGCTGGTCTGTGATAACCACCTCGTTGGCCTCTGTGCTCTTGACAATCAAGTCGAGGATATTAAGAAGTTTACGGGCATCTCCGCCACTGTATCTTAGCATGGCGCCATACTCCCTCAACTCTATATGCCGCTTACAGAGTTCAGGATCTTTGTCAACAGCCCGGTGAAGTATCTTCAAGAGATCCTCCTTTTCCAAGGATTTCAGCACATAGAGTTGGCAACGCGAAAGCAAAGGGCGAATCACCTCAAAAGACGGATTCTCCGTCGTGGCACCTATCAAGGTCACCACTCCCTGCTCCACGGCGCCTAACAAGGAATCTTGCTGAGACTTGGAGAAGCGGTGTATCTCATCGATAAACAGAATGGGCGACTGCTCCTGAAAGAAACGGCCCTGCTTGGCACGCGCTATGACATCTCTCACCTCCTTCACGCCACTGGTCACAGCACTGAGTGTATAAAACGGCACCTTGAGCGTGTGGGCGATGATCTGAGCCAGTGTCGTCTTCCCCACTCCCGGGGGGCCCCATAGAATAAAGGACGAAATACGCCCCGACTCTATCATCCGCCGCAACACACCATTTGCCCCTACAAGATGATCCTGACCTACGTAGTCATCAAGGGTCTGTGGCCGCATACGTTCCGCTAAAGGCTCTGACATATCATTTATCTCCTTATATGTTTTACAATCTACAAATTTACATATTTTCTATGATACTGCATCGTCTTTTCCTTAAAATTATATTAATCAACTTTTATCTAAAGTCTTTCATGCTACAAAGACCTTTCCATCATATCTATTCAATACCGAGAACACTTTAAGATTTCCATCACTTTCTCCCAAACCTACAAATTATTTATTAGACGGAAAGCAGAAGGCTACACAAAAAAAAAGAAAAACTTCTTTGGATTCAACAGATTTTATTATCTTTGCACTAAAATAAAAAGAGATAGAAAGTTTTTAAATCAAATAGATAACATTTTTATGGTAAAGATTACAGAGGAAGCTGCCCTCGCCTACCATGCCAATGGACGACCGGGCAAAATAGAAGTGAAGCCGACGAAGCCTTATCGTACACAAACCGATCTGAGCCTGGCTTATTCACCGGGTGTCGCCTATCCGTGCCTTCAGATACAGAAGAATCCTGACGATGTCTATAAATACACCGACAAGGGCAATCTGGTAGCTGTCATCTCCAATGGTACTGCCGTACTTGGACTGGGAGACATCGGCGCCATGAGCGGAAAGCCTGTGATGGAGGGTAAAGGATTGCTCTTCAAGATCTACGGAGGCATCGATGTGTTCGACATCGAACTCAATGAGAAGGATCCCGAGAAGTTCTGCGAGACCGTAGAGCGCATCGCTCCTACCTTCGGCGGCATCAACCTTGAGGACATCAAGGCTCCTGAGTGCTTCTACATTGAAGAACGTCTGAAAAAGAACCTCGACATCCCTGTGATGCACGACGATCAGCATGGTACTGCCATCATCTCCGCTGCCGGACTGAAAAATGCATTGGAAGTTGCCGGCAAGGACATCACCAAGGTGCGCCTTGTTGTCAACGGAGCCGGTGCTGCTGCTATCAGCTGTACAAAGCTCTATGTAGCACTGGGTGTGAAGAAAGAAAATATCATCATGCTTGACTCCAAGGGTGTCATTACTTCTGACCGTCCTAATCTGACACCACAGAAGAAGCTCTTTGCTACCGACCGTCGTGATGTTCACAATCTTGCGGAAGCTATCAAGGGCGCTGACGTCTTCGTCGGACTGTCTAAGGGTAACATTCTGACTCAGGACATGATACGCTCGATGGCTGAGAAGCCTATCGTATTTGCTTTGGCCAACCCTGTGCCGGAGATCAGCTACGAGGATGCCATGGCAAGTCGTCCGGACGTATTAATGTCTACCGGCCGCTCTGACTATCCTAACCAGATCAACAATGTTATCGGCTTCCCCTATATCTTCCGCGGTGCTCTCGACGTCCACGCTAAAGCCATCAACGAAGAAATGAAGATGGCGGCTGTCAATGCCATTGCCGACTTGGCCAAGCAGCCCATCCCCGACATCGTCAACGAGGTTTACCATGTCAATGATCTGACGTTCGGCCCCAAGTATTTCATCCCGAAGCCTGTGGATCCCCGTCTGATCACAGAGGTCAGTGCCGCCGTGGCAAAAGCTGCCATGGAAAGCGGTGTCGCCCGTACGCCTATCAAGGATTGGACAGCTTACAAGGATCATCTGCGTCAGATGCTGGGTCAGGAGACCAAACTCACACGCACTCTGCACGCCACAGCAGCACTGCATCCGCAGCGTGTGGTCTTCGCCGAGGGTGGTCATCCGACAATGATGAAAGCTGCCGTACAAGCCCAGCAAGAAGGCATCTGCCATCCTATCCTTCTTGGTAATCCCGATCGCTTGGCTCGTATCGCCAATCGTCTGAAACTCGACCTCTCGGGTGTGGAGATCATCGACATGCGCGCTGACAAGGAGCAAGGCCGCCGCGCTACTTACGCTAAGCACCTCGCAGAGAAGCGCGCAAGACAAGGCTACACCTTTGAAGAGGCCTACGACAAGATGTATGAGCGCAACTACTTTGGTATGTCCATGGTTGAGCAGGGCGACGCCGACGCTTTCATCACTGGTCTCTATACCAAATACAGCAACACCATCAAGGTTGCCAAGGAAGTGGTCGGCGTGCGCAAAGACTATAATACTTTCGCCACCATGCACATCCTCAACACCAAGAAGGGTGTCTACTACCTCGCTGACACGCTCATCAACCGTCATCCTGATCAGAATGTGCTCTATGACGTAGCTCGCCTCTCAGCCCATACCGTCCGATTCTTCAACGATGAGCCTGTGATGGCTATGATCAGCTATTCCAACTTCGGTACCGACGAGATCGGCTCACCGCAGAAGGTACATCAGACTGTAGAGATGATGCAACATGACTATCCCGACCTCGCCATCGACGGTGAGATGCAAGTCAACTTCGCTCTCGACAAAGAGCTTCGCGATGCCAAGTATCCTTTCACCCGTCTCAAGGGCAAAGATGTCAACACACTGGTATTCCCCAACATGAGCTCGGCCAACAGTAGCTACAAGTTGATGCAGTCGCTGGATCCCGACGTGGAAATCATCGGCCCTATCCAGATGGGTCTGAACAAGCCTATCCACTTCACCGATTTTGAGGCAAGCGTCCGCGACGTCGTCAACGTTACTGCTGTAGCAGTCATTGATGCCTATGTCGATAAGGTTAAGAAAGAAAAGAAGTAACCCTTCTCCTTTCTGAACACACACATAACGGATTGTAAAGAAGCTATCTTCTTTGCAATCCGTTTTTATTTCCTACTTTACCCTTGCCCCATACGATGGCAGTCATCTCTCTTGAAAGCTATTATTTCGATTTTAACTTACTTTAGTAGCCTTTTTCTTGCAGTGTATTGTTTAAACCTTTATTTTTGCAACAAATATACCTTGTTACATAAATGTCTATGAATAAGAGAACATGTCTCTACGAGCGGCACTGTCAGGCAGGAGCCCTCATTCAGCCATTTGGGGGCTTCGATATGCCCATCCAATACACATCTATTATAGATGAGCACAATGCTGTGCGGCAGCATTGTGGCGTTTTTGATGTCTCGCACATGGGCGAGATTATCGTGACGGGTCCTGACGCTGAAAAGTATGTCAACCACATTTTCACCAATGACATCACCGATGCCCCTATCCACAAGATCTACTATGGTATGATGCTTTACCCTGATGGAGGAACCGTTGACGATCTGCTTGTCTACAAGATGGCACCCAACCACTTCTTTATCGTTATTAACGCTGCCAACATCGACAAAGACGACGCATGGATGCGGGAGCAAGCCCAGGGATTTGATGTCACACTCGACAACAAGTCTGATTATTATGGTCAGCTTGCTGTGCAAGGCCCCGAATCGCCAAGCGTTATGGAAGAAGTGTTGAAGATACCTTGCAGTGAACTTGTTTTCTACACTTGCAAAACATTGGAAATCGATGGTGAGGAGGTGATCATCAGCCGCACCGGCTACACTGGTGAGGACGGCTTTGAGATCTACGGTTCCACAGGCTTCATAGTCAAGCAATGGGACCAGCTGATGGCAAGCCATCGTTGCGTACCCTGCGGACTCGGCTGTCGCGATACGCTGCGCTTTGAGGTAGGACTGCCTCTCTATGGCGATGAGCTGTCAAAGGACATCTCACCAATTATGGCGGGCCTGAGCATGTTTTGCAAATTGGATAAGCCAGAATTCATCGGCAAAGAGGCACTTGTCGAGCAAAAGACTAATGGCGTGACACAACGGTTGCGCGGCATAGAGCTTGACGACAAAGCTGTGCCCCGTCATGGCTACACAGTGCTCAAGGATGGCAAGCCTGTCGGTGTGGTCACTACGGGCTATCGTCTCATTTCTGTGGATAAGAGTTGTGCCGTGGCTTTGGTAGACGCTTCGCTCAAGTTGGGCGACCGCGTGGAGGTTCAGATCCGGCGTAAGACGTTCCACGGAACTATTGTCAAGAAGAAATTCTATGATAAGCATTATCACAAATAATATACTCATTAACCATTAATTCCGCACCTATTATGACTTATTTCAGTGAATCACACGAATATGTAAGAGTTGAAGGAGAGTTCGGCTATATCGGCATCACCGACTACGCTCAGAAACAATTGGGTAATATCGTCTACGTCGATATGCCGGAAGTAGACGATGAGATCACCGCCGGTGAAGTCTTCGGTGCCGTGGAAAGCGTTAAGGCTGCCAGCGACTTGATTGCCCCTATCAGCGGCACCGTCGTAGAGGTAAACGAGGCTCTGGAAGATCATCCTGAGCTCATCAACCAGGATGCCAATGATAATTGGATCATCAAGGTGAGCATCGCAGACACTGATGAGCTTCAAAAGCTCATGACAGAAGAAGACTACAACAAGAAAAACCAATAACCTCGTGTACGGAAATAGAATGGCAGTCCGCTATAATTATCGTCTCATCCTTCAAGTATGAGGATAAGACAAGTCATAACGGATATGACATTCTATTTCTGATATTTCAGTAAATCTAAGCTATGTTTAAATATTTTCCACAAACGACTGAAGACATCCAAGAAATGTTGCAGGACATAGGGGTCAGTTCCATTGAAGACCTCTACGCGGATGTCCCTGATTCCGTCCAGCTCAAGGGCGACTACGACATGCCGGAAGCAATGAGCGAGGTGGAAGTGCGCAAATATTTCGGTCACCTTGCCAAGGACAACCGGGAGTTGACGTGCTTCGCCGGTGCAGGTGTCTATGACCATTATATTCCCTCTGTCATCCCGCAAATCGTAGAGCGTTCGGAATATCTGACGAGCTACACGCCCTATCAGGCCGAGATCTCGCAAGGCACCCTCCACTATATCTTTGAATACCAGACAATGATGGCTCGACTGACTGACATGGAGGTGAGCAATGCGTCGATGTACGACGGTGCCACAGCTACGGCTGAAGCTGCGATGATGGCCTGTGCTATCGGTCACCATGCCGAGACCATACTGGTGTCGGCAACTATCGACCCGAAAGTAAGAAAAGTGCTTGATACCTATGCTCATTTCCATGGCATGGTTGTGAAAGAAATCCCGCAAAACGAGGGCGTCACCGACTTTAGTCAGATGGAGGATGCTCTCTATCAGGGTGGTGTTGCCGGCGTGATCGTGCAGCAACCTAACTATTATGGTATTGTTGAGGATCTGAGTGGTGTGGCTGATACTTGCCATGCCAACAAAGCACTGCTGATCATCAACAGCATTGCCGCCGACTTGGCTCTGCTGAAGACTCCCGGAGAATGGGGAGCTGACATTGCTGTCGGTGAGGCACAGAGTTTGGGCTTGCCCATGGCCTGGGGAGGACCTTACCTCGGATACATGTGTACCACGGAAAAATATATGCGCAAGATGCCGGGAAGAATCGTCGGACAGACAGTCGACGGCAATGGGCAACGCGTCTTTGTGCTGACTCTGCAGGCCCGCGAACAGCATATCCGTCGACAGAGAGCCACCTCCAACATCTGCTCCAATGAGAGTCTGATGGCACTGTGGGTGACTATCTATATGGCACTTATGGGCAAGTTGGGACTCAGAGAGGCTGCACAAACGGGCTGTGATGGAGCACACTACCTTCACGATCAACTATTGGAAACCGGACATTTCACCGATACATTCAAGGGCAAGGAATATCTTAATGAATTCTGTGTCAGATACGACGGTGACCTCGACGCTCTGCAGGCTAAATGGCTGGAGGCTGGCTTCCTCGGTGGTGTTAAGATCGATGAACATACTCTCATGCTGGCTGTCACCGAGCAGAGAAGTAAGGAAGAGATCGACGCACTGGTAGCACTTGTTAATTCTTAAATGCTTGACTCCCCATTAGCACTGGTTAATTCTTAAAAGAGAAGGTTATGAACAACAAGTTATATCATCATCTGATTTTCGAGCTGAGCCATCCCGGACGCGTTGGCTACAGCCTGCCACATAATGCTTTTCCTCATCATGCCCTCCCCTCGGATGTCTGCCGCGACAAACCGGCAGAGCTTCCCGAGTGCGACGAGATGACAGTTGGGCGGCACTATACCAACCATAGCGGCAACAACTTCGGTGTCGACAACGGATTCTACCCATTAGGATCCTGCACGATGAAATACAATCCCAAGATCAATGAGGAGATTGCCGCCCTACCCGCTTTCACTCATATTCATCCTCTACAGCCTGAGCAGACTGTCAAGGGATGTGAGGAGGTGGCCACAGCCCTGCGTCGTCAGCTCGCAGCACTTACGGGAATGCACGACTTCACGCTCAAACCTTGCGCTGGTGCTCACGGAGAGCTCACGGGACTGATGATCATCAGGGCTTATCACGAGAGCCGTGGAGACATGAAGCGCGTCAAGGTCATCGTACCCGACTCCGCCCACGGCACCAATCCTGCATCTGCTGCTGTGTGTGGCCTGCAGGTCGTGGAGGTCAAGAGTCTTGCCGACGGCACCGTCGACATCGATGACCTGCGCTCAAAACTCGATGACACCGTAGCAGCCATGATGATGACCAATCCCAATACACTCGGACTCTTTGAGCACAACATTGTGGAAATCGTTAAGCTCGTACATGACTGCGGCGGACTGATGTACTACGATGGAGCCAATCTCAATCCTCTATTGGGTATCTGTCGCCCGGGTGACATGGGCTTTGACGTGATGCACCTCAACCTCCACAAGACCTTCTCCACGCCTCACGGCGGTGGTGGACCCGGCAGCGGCCCGGTGGGTGTGCGCCAAGGACTGGAGCAGTTCTTTCCTATGGTCAATCCTTATCACGGCAACTTCCTCGTCGAATTGCGCGCCCTGACATATATTCTTTCTTTGGGTAAAGAAAACATTAAACATGTAGGACCGCTTTCAACGCTCAATGCCACCTACATCCGCCATCAGTTGAAAGACGACTACGAGTTGCCGATTGAGGGGCTTTCCAAACATGAGTTTGTTTTCAACGGACTGAAAGATAAATCTACGGGAGTCACCACACTTGACGTTGCCAAACGGCTGCTTGACTTTGGTTTCCATGCTCCTACGATCTACTTCCCGCTGCTTTTCCACGAGGCCATGATGATCGAGCCTACGGAAAACGAGAGCAAGGAGACACTCGACCGATTCATCGACGTAATGCATCAGATAGCACGAGAGGCCAAGGAAACACCAGACATGGTGAAGACTGCACCACACAATACACCCATCTCGCGTGCCGACGATGTGTTGGCAGCCCGTCATCCTGTATTGACATTTAAGGAAAACAACTAAGAAAGACATACATTAGTAAGTATGATAGAAACAGATTTAATGATCATCGGCAGCGGACCGGGCGGTTACGAAACCGCTCTTTATGCTGTCAATAAGGGATTGAAAGTGGTGTTAGCCGAGGAGAGAGAGGTTGGGGGGACATGTCTCAACCGCGGCTGTATTCCCACCAAATCTTTGCTCCATGATGCTACAAAGGCGGCTTCGGGTAATACAGAGCTCCAAGCTGAAGCTTTCAAGCGAGCCATGGAGAGAAAAGAACAGGTGGTAGCGGGTCTTCGTCAGGGCATCTCCACTTTGCTCTCTAATCCTGCCATCACACTGTTGCAGGGGCATGCAACCTTTGTAGATGCAAAGACAGTCACCGTCGGTGAAGAAATAGTAAAACCTCAGCATGTGATCATCGCGACAGGATCAAAGGTCAAGATGCCACCGTTACCAGGGATTAAGGAGCCGCGCAGCCCCTACGTCTTCACGTCAGACGACTTGCTTTCCTCTCCAATTCTGCCCCCGAATGTGTGCGTCATCGGAGCTGGTGTCATCGGCTTAGAGATGGCAACGATGTTCCGGGACTTTGGCTGTAAGGTCGATGTCGTGGAGTTTCTTAGCGAATGTCTGCCCACCGTAGATGGTGAAATCGCCCGACGACTGCGCAAGACACTGGAGAAGTCCGGTATTAAATTCCATCTTGCTTGTCAAGTTTGTGAAGGCAATGGCAATGAAGTCATCTATCTCAATACAAAAAAGAAAACCGAGGAACATATCGTTTCCGACTGCATACTGGTGGCTACTGGACGGGCACCGCAAGTGGAGGGACTAGAGCTTGAGACAGCCGGCATACAGTACAATGGCCACGGCATTCTCGTCGACGATGATTTTACCACCACAGTGCCTGACATCTACGCCATTGGCGATGTCAATGGCCGACAGATGTTGGCTCATGCAGCAACAGCGCAAGGACGCCATGCGGTCAACCGCATTCTTGGCCTTGAAGACCGCATTCGCTTCGACATCATGCCCGCTGCTGTCTTCACCCGTCCTGAGGTAGCTTCCGTGGGACTGACAGAGGAGTTGGTTAGATCTCAGTTCCCCGACTATACCACCCACAAAGGCTTCTACCGTAGCAATGGCAAAGCACAAGCTATAGAGGCTACCGAAGGGCTCGTCAAGATCATCTGCGACGGCAAGCAACCTGATTCAAAGATTGTCGGATGTCATGTCATGGGAGCCAATGCCGCGGCTATCGTACAAGAAATGGCTGCGCTGATGAATTTTGACGTTACTCTTGAGCAACTGAGAGACATCATCCACATTCATCCTACCCTCAACGAAGTCTTGCTTCAAGCTGTCAGCGACTGAGGCCAAATGCAGAATGTCCCGCCTGCAAAACTTATGTTAATATAACAGGAATAACAAAAGAAGACCGCATTTTAGCATCAATATCGATGCAAAATGCGGTCTTCTTTATATACGATTATACTATGTCTGCTTTTTAATTATTCAGCCTCCTCTGTAGTCTCCTCAGGCTTCATATTTGTATAGACATTCTGTACGTCGTCGAATTCCTCAAGACGCTCAACCATCTTGTCGATTGTCTCACGCTGCTCAGGAGTGACATCCTTCAGATCGTTAGGAATGCGGGTAAACTCAGCGCTGGTGATCTCGAAGCCGTTCTCCTCCAAATACTTCTGGATGTCGCCAAAGCTTGTCGGCTCGCCATAGATAGTGATCTCGCCAGACTCCTCATCCTCGTCGTAGTCGTCGTCCACTCCGAAGTCGATCAATTCCAGAATCAGATCATCCATATTGGTATCGTCCTTCTTCTTGAAAGTGAACACACATTTGTGGTCAAACAAGAAGCTCAAGGAGCCCTGAGTACCCAAGTTACCATTGAACTTATTGAATACAGAACGCACGTCAGCAACCGTACGGGTCGTGTTGTCCGTCAGAGTATCTACAAAGACAGCGATTCCGTGAGGGCCATATCCTTCGTAGGAGACCTCCTTGTAGTCGCTCTGGTCCTTGCCCATTGCATTTTTGATGGCACGCTCGATATTGTCCTTAGGCATGTTCTCACGCTTGCAAGTGGCAATGATGGCACGCAATGTCGGGTTGTTCTCCGGCTCAGGGCCGCCAGCCTTGACAGCAATGGCAATCTGCTTGCCCAACTTGGTAAACGTACGGGCCATGTGGCCCCATCTTTTCAGCTTTGTAGCTTTACGGTATTCAAATGCTCTTCCCATAATTGAAAAGTAATGTAGCTAATCTCGTAGCTTAAATCTTTAACTATATTATTTTTGATTCTCTATTTTGCTTTACGCTTTGCATGGCAGACCTGCCCTATCGCAGCTCAGCACCGAGCTTTGTGGTGAGGTTGTGGATCAGCTTCTTCATGATCGCGTCGATCTGCTTGTCGTTCAAAGTCTTCTCCTCGTCCTCAAGGATGAAGTTGACGGCATAGCTCTTCTTGCCGTTAGGCAGGTTCTTGCCCTGATAAACATCGAAGAGCTCAACACGCTTCAGAAGCTTCTTCTCACTCTGGTAAGCGATCTGCTCGATTTGTGCAAACTCCACATTGTCGTCGACCAACAGAGCCAGGTCACGGCTGACAGAAGGATACTTGCTGAGTTCCTTGAACTCCACCTTATTTTTCTTGATAGCCTTCAAGATGCCAGTCCAGTCAAACTCTGCGTAGAAGACATCCTGGTCGATGCCCTGCGGTGCCAGCACCTTGTGGGAAAGTTTGCCATAGTTGACGAGTGTCTTGCCGGCACGATTGTTAAGTGCGATACCTTCCGAGAAAATGTTGTTCTCGCTGTGAGCCTCGACAAGCATGTGCGGAGCGACACCGGCACGCTTCAGAATATTGTAGACATAAGCCTTCAACTGGAAGACAGAGGTATCCTCATCGGCATGTGCCCAAGAGCCCTCAACAAATTTACCAGTCAGCCAAAGGGCGAGATGATAGTCCTGGGAATAGGCCTTGATAGGAGCCTCGGGCGTATTCTTCTCAGCAGCATAACTGTAGACATTGCCCACCTCGAAGAAGCGTAGATTCTTGGCCTTGCGGTTGACATTGCGGGACAACGACTCCAAGCCACCAAAGAGCAGCGTCTGACGCATCACTCCCAAGTCTGAGCTGAGCGGATTCATGATCTTCACCGTCTTTTCCCAAGGATAAGTATTGAGCTCATTGGGTTGATAGTATGAAGTCTTCGTCAGAGAGTTGTTCAGAATCTCATTGAAACCGCAACCCACAAGCTGCTCGCTGACGATATTCTCCAGTCGATGATCTTTATCCTCTTCGCCGGCAACCGTCAACGAAGATTTCAACTGAGTAGGAATCTCCACGTTGTTGTAACCATAGATGCGAAGGATGTCTTCAACGACATCACAGGGACGCTGCACGTCCACACGATAAGCAGGTACGGTGAGTTCGAGTCCCTCTTCATCCTCATGGTCGATGCGCATCTCCAAGCTCTTGACGATACTCTTGATTGTCTCGTGACCTAATTGCTTACCAATCAGTCTGTCGCAATATTCGTACTTCAGATTTACTTTAAAGTCGGGTAACGGGTCTGGATAGACATCGTTGATCTGCATCGAAACCTTGCCACCGGCCAACTCCTGACAAAGGATGGCAGCCTGCTTCAAAGCGTAGATGGTGCCGTTGGGATCGATGCCACGCTCGAAACGGAAGCTGGCATCTGTGCTCAATCCATGACGGCGGGCACTCTTGCGGATCCATGTCGGATGGAAATAAGCACTCTCCAAGACCACATTCTTGGTTGTCTCATAGGTGCCACTGCCCTTGCCACCAAAGACACCGGCGATACACATAGGCTCTTCGGCATTGCAGATGCTGAGGTCGTGCTCGCCAAGGATATGCTTCTGGCCGTCGAGTGTGATGAACTCTGTTCCCTCGGGCTGCGTCCGAACCACGATCTTATGGCCCTTGACCATATCAGCATCGAAGCAATGCATCGGCTGTCCATAGGCCATCATGATGTAATTGGTGATGTCCACGATGTTGTTGATCGGACGGAGGCCGATGACCGTCAGCTTGTCCTGAAGCCATTTAGGACTCTCCTTGACATCACAGTCTGTGATGCTCAAGCAGGCATAGCGCTTGCAGGCCTCATGGTTCTCAATATCCACCTCAATAGGCAGGTCGTTGTTGTCGACATGAAAACGTGAGCAGTCGGGACGATGCAAACTGGTCTTGTAGCCGCGCTGAACGAGCCAGGCATACAAGTCACGGGCAACGCCATAATGGCTGAGGGCATCGGCACGGTTGGCCGTGATGTCAATGTCGATTACCCAATCGCTCTCAAGATGATAGTATTCTGCTGCGGGCGTGCCGACGACAGCGTCATCAGGGAGCACGATGATGCCAGCGTGGTCTGTACCCACTCCGATCTCATCCTCAGCACAGATCATGCCGTAGCTTTCCACACCACGAAGCTTTGATTTCTTGATAGTGAACTCCTTGTCGCCGTCATAGAGCACGCAGCCAAGGTCAGCCACGATAACTTTCTGTCCGGCTGCCACATTGGGAGCACCGCAGACAATCTGCTGGGGCTCGCCTTTGCCAAGATCCACCGTAGTGATATGCAAATGGTCACTATTGGGATGCATCTCACACGTCAGCACCTTACCGACGTAAAGTCCTTTCAATCCTCCTTTGATTGCCTGAACTTCCTCCAAGGCGTCAACTTCCAAACCTGTAGAAGTAAGCGCGTCCGCTGTCTCCTGTGGCGTCAGGTCGAAATCAACATATTCCTTGAGCCATTTATAAGAAATCTTCATTATATAATGATTTTATGTTTCCGTATATTGATAATATGATGCAAAGTTACTAAAAAAAAACGAGCCCTCAAAAGTTACTTTAGAAAAAATCGAAATGCCTGAGAATCATTCTGTCTTATCAAGCCTTCAACACAAAGAGAATGGCGTAAAACGACTCTATTTCTCTCACTCTCAACGGTCAGCCATGATTTGAAAACAAAAAAAGCAGCTCCTACCATTAGATAGAAACTGCTTGAATGAAATGTTTATTCTATGAAAGAGAAGAGCGCAACGGCATTCTTTGTTTATTGCGCCATCTGCATCTGACGGAGCAGATCCTTTTGCTTATCGTTGAGATTTGTCGGCAACTTCACTTTGTAGGTGATAATCAGGTCGCCGTATGTGCCGTCACCTCTGTCATAACCCTGGTTACGTACGCGCACCTTCGTATCGTTTTGCGTTTCTGGCTTTACTCTCAGTTTGATTTTCTTGCCATTATTGAGCTGAATGACGATCTCTCCACCGAGCAACGCCGTATAGAGATCGATATAGACATTGGCATTCATCTCGCCATTGCTTGTCCGCATTCTACTGCCACCCGCTGACGAACGAGAACCGCCCATATTGCCAAAAAGATCTTCGAAGAAGCTGGAGAAACCTCCACCACCACCAAATTGCGAGAAGTCGAAATTGTCGAAAGGCGATCCTCCACCTGAACTCCAATGGAACGAGCTGCCGCCATTACCTCCTGCGCCACCGGCTCCATTGAAGGCATCGGCCTCTTTCCAGTGCTCGCCAAACTGATCGTATTTCCTACGCTTCTCAGGATCATTGATCACCTCGTAAGCTTCGTTGAGTGCCTGGAACTTTGCTTTTGCCTTTGGATCATCGGGATGCAAATCCGGATGAAACTGTTTTGCCCGCTTCAAATATGCCCGACGGACGTCCTTCTGCGGGATGTCCTTGTCGACGCCAAGAATCTTGTAATAATCAATAAATGCCATAATCTTATCCTCCTGTTTTTAATTAGCATAGCTACAAAAAATATGCCATGCAGCGCTAAGAGGGCGTAAAAAAAAGGATGCACTGCAATAAGCAATACATCCTTTGATTATTTCTTTGAAAGAAAAGTGAGGATTAAGCCTCAGCAGGAGCCTCCTCTGCGGGAGCCTCAGCCTGAGCAGCCTCAGCAGCCTTTGCGGCCTCAGCCTCTGCCTTAGCAGCAGCCTCAGCAGCCTTCTTGTCAGCCACCTTCTTAGCAATAGCCTCATTCACCTTCTTCTCAGCCTCCAACTCCTTGGCAGCTGCGTCCTCACGGCTCTTGGTCTCTGCACTGCGAACAGCATTTAACTTCTGCTCCTTGGCAGCTTTCCAAGCGTCGAACTTCTGCTGGCAGGCAGCCTCGTCAAAAGCGCCCTTCTTAACGCCACCGCGCAGGTGCTTCATCATGTAGACGCCCTCACCCTTAAGGATGTTGCGGACTGTGTCTGTTGGCTGTGCACCGGTCTCTACCCAGTACAAAGCACGGTCGAATTTCAAATCTACGGTTGCAGGATTGGTGTTCGGGTTGAAAGTACCGATCTTCTCTGTAAACTTACCATCACGTGGTGCTCTTACATCAGCAATCACAATGCTATAGAAAGCATAGCCCTTGCGACCACCGCGCTGTAATCTGATTTTTGTTGCCATTTTGTTTTGTATAAACTATTAATTGTTTGTATCATGCTCCTAACTCGTAGAAGTAGATGCAAAGTTACTACATTTTTCTAAGAAGCTGTATGTCTACGGCTTTCTACCTCTAAACATTTAAGAATTATTAAGCTACAACGGTTATCTGTCTTTAATGGGCACATAACTTTTCTGCTCCAAGATGTTCTTGTAAGCAGGACGGATGATGCGACGGCCTTCAAAGTTCAGTTCCTCGATACGATGGGCTGTCCAGCCGACAATACGTGCCATAGCAAAAATAGGCGTATAAATCTCCTGTGGAAGACCTATCATCTCATAGATGAAGCCACTGTAGAAGTCGAGGTTGGCACAGATTGGCTTTGTAGTCTTGCGGAAAGCAGAGACACACTTCACGCCCTCCTGCTCGATGAGCTTCAGGAAGTTGTACTCCTTGACCATTCCCTTCTCCTTGGCTAACTCACCGGCCAACTTCTTGAGCTCCACTGCTCTCGGATCGCTCATGGTGTATACGGCATGGCCGATGCCATAAACCAGACCTGTCTTGTCGTAAGCCTCCTTGTTGAGCATGCGGTTGAGATAGGTATCGATCTCGTCGATGTTGGTCCAGTCAGAGATTTGCTCCTTGAGATGGTGGAACATATTGATCGCCTTGATATTGGCGCCACCATGCAAAGGTCCCTTGAGAGAGCCGATTCCCGCAGCTATACTGGAATAGGTGTCGGTGCGGGTTGAAGAGGTCACACGCACCGTAAACGTGGAGTTGTTACCACCGCCGTGCTCAGCCTGTATGATAAGCAGCAAATCGAGCATACGCGCGTCGAGTTCGGTGAAGTCTTCATCCTTAAGCATATAGAGGAAGTTCTCTGCGATCGTCATGTTCTCACGCGGATGACGGATATTGAGACTGCTGCCCTGCATGGAGTGGCGATAGATGTTGTAAGCGTAGGCGATGATCGTCGGGAACTTGGCAATAAGCTCGATGGACTGCCGCATAAGATTGTCGCGCGAGATGTCATCGGGATTAGGATCAAAGGTGTACATCTCCAGCACGCAACGGGCCAGGATGTTCATGATGTTGCTGCCTTCCAAGTCGATGATGTGCACAATCGTACGATGGTCAAGCGGCATATTCTCATTGATCAGCTCACGGAAAGCCGTCAACTCCTCCTCATCGGGCAGATTGCCGGAGAGGAGCAAGTAAGCAATTTCCTCGAAACCGAAACGCTTCTCTTTCAGCAATGGAGAGACAAGGTCGTCGAGTTCATAGCCACGATAATAGAGCCGACCCGGACAAGGACGCAGCGATCCGTCGTCATTACGCTCGTAGCCAACGACATTACCGATATTGGTCAGTCCGACAAGCACACCTGTGCCATCCTCATTGCGCAGTCCACGCTTCACACCATATTTAGTAAAAGCCTCGCGAGGGATCTTGCAAGAGTTCTTCACCTCATCGCTCAACTTGTATATCAGATATTCCTTTCTCATAACACCGTAACTTTTAGCTTACTTCAAAATACCTTTGATGACAGCGTCACCAAATTCTCTCGTACCCAACGACTTTCCGTCGGTCATCATCCGCGCAAGGTCAGCCGTGGCCGTATGGTGGCGGTAAAGCTCGGCCAGACTCTGCTCAATGGTCTGTCCTGCTTCTTTCCATCCGATGTAGTCAAGCATCATCACCGCCGAAAGCAATATACTCGAAGGATTGACGATATTCTTTCCGGCTATGTCGGGAGCGATGCCGTGAGTAGCCTCAAAGATAGCATGCCCCGTCTGGTAATTGATATTGCCACCGGGAGCAATGCCAATGCCACCCACCTGAGCCGCCAACATATCAGAGACATAGTCACCATTGAGATTCATCGTGGCAATGACACTATAGTCCTGCGGCTTCAAAAGCGCATTTTGCAAAAAAGCGTCGCAGATGCAGTCCTTTATCACCAGGCGACCGGACTTCAGTGCATCGCCGTACTCGCGCTCTGCCAACTCGTAAGCCCATTTCTTGAATCCGCCTTCGGTGAACTTCATGATATTGCCCTTGTGAACCAATGTCACTGACGGAAGATTGTGGGACAGGGCATATTCTATGGCCGCACGGACAAGACGCTCCGAACCCTCACGGCTGACGGGTTTGACACCAAAGCCAGAGGTCTCGGGGAAACGAACCTTCGTAACCCCCATCTCGTCATGGAGGAACCGGTAGAACTTACGGGCGTCGTCTGATCCTGCCTCCCATTCGATACCAGCGTAGATGTCCTCCGTGTTTTCACGGAAGATGCACATATCCACTTTTTCCGGATGCTTCACAGGACTCTCGATACCTTCAAACCAATGGACAGGACGCTGACAGACATAGAGGTCGAGTCCTTGGCGCAGCGCTACGTTCAAACTACGAATACCACCTCCGACAGGAGTCATCAGAGGACCTTTGATGCCCACAAGACACTCCCGGAAGGCATCCATCGTGGCCTGCGGCAGCCATTCACCGGTCCGCTCGTGGGCTTTGCCACCGGCGAGCACCTCTCTCCATTCGATCTTGCGCTTACCGCCATAGCATTTCTCCACTGCGGCATCCACGGTTGCGCGCATGATGGGTGATATCTCTTTGCCTACACCATCTCCTTCGATGAAAGGGATAGTCGGATAATCGGGTACTATGAGTGCCCCGTTTTGTTTACTGATATTCATAATAGTATCCTGTTTAAGATCTTAAAAGGTTGTTCAAAGCTGAGCCAGCCTTGAACCATTCGATTTGTATTTGATTATAGGTGTGGAGCGCCTCGAAACTATCACTCGTCCCATCCTTATGCGTCAAGGTGACCGTCAACGATTTCCCCGGGGCGAATGCTTTAAGACCGGTCACGGAGATGCGGTCATCCTCCTGCACCTTATCATAGTCATCCTTATTCGCAAACGTCAGTGCGAGCATACCTTGTTTTTTCAAGTTGGTCTCATGGATGCGGGCGAAGCTCTTTGCCAACACCACCTTGACATTGAGAAAACGGGGCTCCATAGCTGCATGCTCACGCGAAGAGCCCTCGCCATAGTTGTCCTCTGCCACGATGATGCTGCCCATGTTGTGAACTTTATAATCTTTCGCTGCGGCGGAGACGGCTTTGTACTGACCGTCGATCTGATCCTTCACGTTGTTACTCTCATCGTTGAAGGCATTCACTGCTCCCATCAGCAGATTGTCGGAGATGTTTTGGAGATGGCCACGGAAGCGAAGCCAAGGACCAGCCATAGAGATGTGGTCAGTCGTGCACTTGCCTTTGACCTTGATCAACAACGGCATATCCACCAAGTCATTTCCATCCCAAGCTGCGAAAGGCTCCAGCCGTTGCAGACGCTTGGAACCGGGAGCGATGACGACTGGCGCATCGGTATGCTGATCCGTAGGAGGAACGAAGAGACCCTCCTGCTCCAATGTAGTGATGGCATCTCCTTCTTTTCCACAGGTGAAGCCCTGGGGTGGGAAGACAAAGCCCTGAGGCTCCTTGAGCATCACCTCCTTACCTTCTTCATTAGTCAGTTTGTCTGTTGCAGGATTGAAATCCAGCTTTCCGGCTAAGGCCAAGGCCACCGTCATCTCAGGCGAGCCTATAAAAGCATAAGTATTGGGATTGCCATCAGCACGGCGACGGAAATTACGATTGAAAGAGGTGACAATGGCATTCTTTCGGGTGTTGTCGTCGGTATGTCGTTTCCACTGACCGATACACGGGCCACAGGCGTTGGCCATGACCACGGCACCAATAGCACGGAAATCATCCAAGATGCCATCACGTTCTGCCGTACAGCGGATCTGCTCCGAACCAGGGCAAACAATAAGTTGCGCCTTCACCTTCAGATGCAATGCCAAAGCCTGACGGGCGACAGAAGCCGCACGAGACAAGTCTTGGTAAGAAGAGTTGGTGCAGGAGCCAATCAGCGCAACCTCTACGTTCATCGGATAATCGTTGGCCGGACCTTTCTCACGCATCTGAGAGATCGACGTGGCAGCGTCTGGCGTAAAAGGACCATTAAGGTGTGGTTCTATCTTGGAAAGATCGAGGTCGATGACCTGATCGTAATACATCTCAGGCTGAAGCTCCACATCAGCGTCGGCTCTAAGATCCGCAGCATGCTGACGTGCCATCGCAGCCACCTGTTCGCGACCGGTCTGACAGAGATACTCATCGGCGTTATCGTCGTAAGGGAATAAAGAACAGGTTGCGCCCAATTCTGCTCCCATGTTGCAGATGGTGGCCTTACCTGTGGTAGACAAGCTCTTGGTGCCTTCACCGAAATACTCCATAATTGCATTGGTACCGCCTTTGGTCGTCAACAGTCCGAGGATCGTCAGTATGACATCTTTGGGTGCTGCCCATCCTTGAAGCTGTCCATGAAGATGAACGCCAATGATACGAGGCATACGCAACTCCCAAGGCTGTCCGGTGAGAACATCTACGGCATCCGCGCCACCTACGCCGATAGCAGCCATGCCTAAACCTCCCGCATTGGGCGTATGAGAATCGGTACCGATCATCATACCACCGGGGAATGCATAGTTTTCCAGAACCACTTGATGGATGATGCCTGCACCAGGCCCCCAAAAGCCAATACCATATTTATTTGACGCAGACCGAAGGAAATCATATACCTCCTTATTCTCTTTACAAGCCACTCCAAGATCATCCTTGGCACCTTCGTCAGCACGGATAAGGTGATCGCAATGCACTGAAGCTGGAACAGCGACATGCTCTCTTCCCGCATTCATAAATTGCAGCAAGGCCATCTGTGCCGTAGCATCTTGCATCGCCACTCTGTTCGGTCGAAAATCAGCATAATCGGCACCACGCTTCAGTGGCTTCAACGATGCTTCATCATAAAGATGAGTAAAGAGTATTTTTTCGGCATAGGTCAACGGTCTTTTCAATGTCCCTCTTACCGTTGAAATCTTGGAAGAATAAGCAGCGTAGAACTGCTTCACCATTTCGATATCCAACATATAATTCCCTTTATTGATTAAACTCGTTGCAAATATAGTAATTTTTCTTTGAATTGATACTATATTTGGATAGAAATTAATCAAAATGAAAGGAAATTCTATTAAAATTCGATTTTATAGCCGTTAAACACGTTAATATCTACCGCACCGTGAATACCGTCGACCCTCCCGTCGGGTGCCAACTGCCAAATCTTCAACTTAATGTCCGGCTTATATTCACCATAGCGAGCGATCCAAACGGGATAACTGTGCTTAATGTCCGGAGCCGAGTCGAGATAGCGGTTGACAAACGTCTGACTGATGTAAAGAATCGGCCGTTTGCCCGTGCGGCGCTCTACCGTACGAAGCCACGCCCTCACATTTTGCCACATTACTGTCACACCACCCATCTTGCGTATTTGACTGGGCAGCAGTTCCAAGTCCAGCACCGGCGGCAAGTCGTTCTGCGCCACGCAGCTATTAGACAAGAAAAAGGCGGCCTGCTGACTGCCGGACGAGCGATGCGTGAAATAGTGGTAGGTACCCGTAGGATAGCCATGCTTACGTGAAGCGGCATAATCCGAAAGGTAGTAAGGATTCAGCATAGAGCTGCCTTCGGTGGACTTGATGAAGATAAACGAGATCTTATAGTTCACATGTCCACTCACATTTTTCTTCGACAGCGTGCCCAAATGGGTAATACGCAGGCGCGACCAGTCGATGCCATAGCGATGCTTTCCTTTCACATGCTGATATTTCGACAAGTCGATGCCATAGAGCCGTGAGGAATTGTAGTTCAACCGCTCTCCTTTATACACATCATCCTTCCACTCTCCTACTCTGAAGAAACGATGCTGACTGGAAAAGCCAAAACCTCTGCGACTTCCCTTTTGCCAAAAGCCCTCATAAAGCGTGCTCTGGTTATCGATCAGTGTGCCATAGCCATTGGCCTGCAGCTGACGGTTAAAGTCACCCTTATAAAGTCCGGCAGAATCCCTACGCACACCACTCGTCAGTGTGTCATGGTTCCAAACACCGTCTATTCGGTTTCCTAATGAGTCCAAAGTCCACCCTTTACCCTGGCGCAAACCATTCTTCCATATACCACTATATATAATGGAGTCGCCATTCGAGAGCGTACCCAAGCCATCAGGCTTGCCATGAAGCGTCTGTCCCTGGTAAGTCTTACCTTGCCACGACATCTTGGCAACGTCGTTGGTCTTCACTGTACAGCCGTTGAACAGAAGAGCCAAGAACGGCAGGAAAAGGAAAGTAGAGAGAATATGTCTCAAGCCTGATTTCATAACGACCCCTCCTTATCTACTAATCCCACAAAACGGCCATGAAGCGTGAATACTGCTGTTCCCGGCTGGGCAAAGGCATGAGCCACCCCAATTTTCTGCCCACGATCATAATCACCGCGGGTAAGAATTGTATGGTCTTTCCGCCGGATGTCGGCAGGTGACAACGTGACGGTGATCACCTCTTTATGCCGGGACACTCCCCAAGGCACATTCTTCACCGCCCGGCATCCCCAAGGAATGACAGTTTTATCGGTATGCACAATGACAGGAAGGCTGATGCTGTCAGACGGAATGCGCAGTAAGCGACAAGAGCGACGATGCAGCTGTCCCTTATCATCATACCACGACACCGTGAAACGACACTTATAAAGCAAAGTCAAATGACGCTGACCCAACTTGCTGGTCGCCGCGCTTAAACGCTTCAAAGAGTCGAGTTGCTGTTTTTGCCATGCGCTGTAAGCGGCGATACGGTTGTATCCTTCGTCCTGGACATTATGACAGCGTAGATAGTATTCCAACTCCTTTCTGACCATTGTAGAGCGATGCAGCGCCACAGACAAAGAGTCACGCTGACGTTTCAAAGCAGTATCAGGCTGTATTTTTGCAAAATGAGAAGAAGGAAAAGAAAGCAATGTCAACACACGACCATCACAACTCGGCCACCACCAATGGCGATTGATCCATACTCCTTGCTGATGGATGGGATGTACCTGTAAGTCAGTAACATGCTGACCATCGCTCAAGCAAAGCGTAGCTGTTCCATCCAACATACAGACAGACTTTCGCATGTCGTTTTCCGTTGCAGGCAAAGCCATACAAGTAAGCCAAAACAACAACATCAAGGGGAGAATCACCGCAATATAGACTCTCCGTCTCACAATGAATGGTATGATCTTTCTTCTCAGCATCACTCTGATCTCAAACCTCCAATTCTATACTCCTAAATACGAGTGCAAAGTTACTAAACATAAATGAGAATCCTTTGCAAACGGAAGAGTATTTTTTATTGGTCGGCATCGTCCCAGAGATGATTGGCCTCTTCAATTTCGTCCTCATCAAACCATTTCGACAGTTTGTCGTAAGCACGCTTCTTCACATCGTCGGTAAGGTCACCCTTGATTTTGCGTAACACATACAACAATACTGCCACATCATCGCCCAATCCAGCGATAGGTATTGCGTCGGGGATAACATCCAAAGGACTGATCAGATAGCCCAAAGCGCCAATGATAATCGCTTTGTCCTTCAATGGTACATCCTTGCTCTGAAGCGTGTAGTAAAGAATGAGCGCAGCATATACGAGTTTGGCTCCTGCCCGCTTGGCGATATGAGAAATCTTCTCGACAAACCCTGAAGCAGTGTATTTGTCGCTGTACTTCATAAAATCCGGTAACTGTAAGTCTTTCATATAGTTTTAGTCGTTAAGTTTAAGTATTCATTCTGTTTAGGCATCACATACTCACATGGTTTTGTCCATCAAATATTGGTCTACTGCGTCTGCATATTGTGCGTAAGCTTTCTGCTCTCTTCTCAACTGCGACAGTCGATAACGCGTCACCAACATCCGCACTCCTTTGGCCATGAGCGCCAATAACAGTCCAATACCAATACCAACAAACAGCGACTTGTTGCCCCAAGGTAAACTCTCCTCAGGAAAGGCACTCAGTACAAGCACAGGTAATACGGCAATAATCCCATAGACCGTCAGCTGCTGCCGTTGGGTACCCTCACTGTCAAGAATATCCTGATAAGCCGACAGAAAACTGTCCAACTCTTCACGCGCCACGCCATACTGCTCCATCCGGGGAAACGTTTCCTCGTCGCCGTAGTGTTCAATGATTCGAGCGATGCGATGCTCATAATCGTTAAGTATATTAGGCTCTAAATCCTTCATAGATGAGAATCTTTAATTAAGTCGTTGTCTGGAATTTACTGCCTCTACCCAAGGTACTATCCCCAAGTGAGATAACCTTTTTTCCCTCCTTATATTGTATCGCGATAACAAAAAAGTAAGACAGTGCTCTGATAAGCCGGGTTCCGTAACCGCCAGTTCTCAGGAAGAGGCGGCGCTCTGTCATTTATCTAGATAATGAGTCACCCCATCACTCAAGCGTTCTACCCTCTATCGTTGCCATCGAAGTGGCATCGGGCGGACAACCCTGACATGACGATAGTTTACATGAACTTGCAGCCCCCAGACGGCACAGCCCGACGATCACCCGCCGGCTGGTGGTCTCTTACACCACCTTCTCACCCTTACCGCCCACAAGGAGCGGCGGTTATTTTCTTCTGCCTACACCTACTGTTGCCAATAGCTTCTATTTTCGGAAGTGAGGTGTCCTATGCTGCCCGGACTTTCCTCTCGCATCTGTAGCGATGCCAGCGACGAGCCGGAGCACTGCCTTACATCTTGCAAAAGTAATAAATAATCTCCAAACTGCCAACCGGCTGATTAATATTTTGTAAGTTTTTAAAGGAATGTAAAATCAACTTTTATTCTACTTAATAGCAGTTAAGTGCAAAAAAGAATGTGTTAAAGTCAGATAAAGTAATAGGACAAAATGACAGTCATTCATCTTTTGATGCTATATTTGCAAGTGTTTCAACAAAGATTGTCAGTTCTCTGTCAAAGATATGAGGAAACTGATAACAAAGTGAAACAAAGATACAAAGTGGAAATAAAGACCATATAAACATAAACTATAGAAAGAATGAAAAAGTATTCCAGTTATTTGCTCGTAGGACTTTGCACCATGGCACTGACCCTACCCGTCGGCAAGTATGCCAATGCTTCTGCAGCCACCAACAAGGTGGAAGTGGCAGGACAGCCGGTTGATTTGACTTACGCTGCCGAAAAGGCACTGCCTGCCGTCGTCTATATTAAATACGTACAAAACTCCAAGACAAAGACCGTGGAGGTACAGAGTGATCCTTTCTCCGACTTCTTTGATCCCTTCGGATTCTTCGGTAATCCCGGTGGCGGTAATGGCGGCGTACAAAAGCGTCAGATCAGAACTCCCAAGCAGGAGGCTGCCGGATCGGGAGTCATCATCAGCCCCGACGGATATATCGTCACCAACAACCATGTCGTCAATGGTGCTGACGAACTGACCGTTACTCTCGAAGACAACAGAGAGTTCAACGCCCGCATCATCGGCACAGATCCAACCACCGACCTTGCCCTGATCAAGATCGACGGTAAGAATCTGCCTACCCTTCCAATCGGCAACTCCGACAATCTGAAGGTTGGTGAATGGGTCATCGCCGTGGGTAATCCTTTCGGACTCAACAACACGGTGACAGCCGGCATCATCAGCGCCAAAGCCCGCACACTCGGTGCCAATGGCGTTGAGAGTTTCATTCAGACCGATGCCGCCATCAACAAAGGCAACTCGGGTGGCGCTCTTGTCAACACCAAAGGCGAGCTCGTCGGCATCAATGCCATGCTGTTCTCTGAAACCGGCTCCTACGCCGGATATGGTTTTGCCATTCCTACAGCCATCATGACAAAGGTCATTGACGACCTGAAGAAATACGGCACCGTACAGCGTGCTTACCTGGGCATTCAAGGCCAGGATGTGCTCAACTATGTCAACAACCTGAAAGATCAAAACAAGGATGTGCCCGACCTTGGTACCGTAGACGGAGTTTATGTCGCTAAGGTAGAGGACAACAGCGCAGCCTCAGCAGCCGGTATCGAGAAGGGCGATGTCATCGTTGGCGTTGACGGCAAGAATATCACTAAGATGGCTGAACTACAAGAGGTCATCAACAGTAAGCACCCGGGCGACAAGATCACCATCACTTGGCTTCACAACAAGAAGAAGATGAGCAAGACGGTCACCGTCAAAAATATGCAAGGCAATACCAAGGTGATCAAGACCGCCGACTTGGATGTTCTTGGTGCCAAGGTCATCCCTGTCAGTGCTGAGTTGAAGAAGCAATTGGGCATCAGCTATGGTCTACAGGTCAAGGATGTGAAGAACGGCGCCTTCAAAGATGGTGGCATCAGCAATGGCTTCATCATTCTGACCGTCAATGACAAGCCGATGAAGACCATCTCTGATCTTCAGGATGCTGTCAAAGATGCTTCTACCAGCAAGAATCCTGTGCTGTTCATCACTGGTGAATGGCCATCGGGCAAGACAGACTACAAGGCTGTGAATATCGGTACCGACAAATAGTATTCATCATCCAAGCAAAACACTATTTAACTAAAGTTTCCCACCCCTATTTTATGGGCACTCTCGGCTTAAAATGCTTTGTGAGTGCCCATAAATACTGGAAATTAACACTTACTTATTTAGCAAGATTTCCAACGCTTGTTTTTACTGCCTTACAAATGATTGTTCGCTGCGTAGATTTTAATCATTCCCTGCGTAGCGAACGATCTTTTTCTATAGCGTTACAACATTGGGAACATAGCTTCAACCCCACAAGAACATAGCTTCGACCCCACAAGAACATAGCTTCGACCCCGCAAGAATGCAGCTTCAAACCCACTCAATCAAGGGCAACAGGATCATCGAGATCAACCACCGTCTTGCCAAATACAGAAAGCAGGCCGCGGAAAGACTTACTTCGGAAGAAGGAAAAAATATAGGGGAAAAAGATGCATAGAGCCAGAGGCCGTCTTCGGACAGATGAAATACGACATGAACTACAAACGCTTCAGGCACTTCGGTATGGACAAGGTCAAGATGGATTTTGCTTTCTTTGCAATTGCTTTCAACATAAAGAAAATGTGCTCGAAAATCAACAAAAAAGGCAAGGGAAAGCCTTTTGGAGCCGCTAATACGGCCTATTTCTGCCTCATTGCGGTCTGACGACTCTAAGAAACAGCGAAAATGGAATTTTAACTAAAAAGTCGGCCTAATCCTAATTTTACGACTATCATTGTAAAAGAAAAGAGGATGCACCATAAAACTTAATTATGATACACCCTCTTTTTTATCAAGAAAAAAACTTAGTCTATAACCAATAGTTTGAAAACTGCTTTGTGAAGACTTCCCTCGGAGATGCATGGTGCATGACCATCCTGAGGGAAGAATATAGCAAACTCACCAGGCAGCAACTTTACATAGCAACGTGGACGGACATTGGGCACTTTGGCAATATCTTTCTCAATATCGAAGGGAACATTAGGCAGGTCACCGACGGGAATGTAGCCATAAGTCTCGTAGAAGTTCATTGGTACCTGAATGTCTATCATCTTGCGATGATACTCAACGACGGCTTCATCCTTTTGTTTGCCTTGATCGTCTTCTATGTTGACAAACAGTCGGTTAGGAATGATTTCATAATGCCCGTTGGCCATATTTTTCCAGTCATGAGTTTGCATGAATTTCCACACTTCTTCGATAAGCGGATTCAGCGGTGCATACTGCATCAGATTCTCCAAATTGTCTATGATCATGATTGTGTAAGAATTAATGGTTGATGAATTGATTTTGGATTCTTTCTTCAACTACAAAAATACGAAAAAATCTCTTGCTACGATCATCTCTCTTTCATAAAAATCATTAAGCTTACCCTAAACTCTGGTCTTGACAGTTAATTGGACTAAGATTATCATCCGTCGCAGTGTCGCACCGTCGCATTTATAGCTATCGCATATTGGAAAACGAACAAATGTAAACATAATATTCAAAACATACTATCAACGTAAAATATAGATTATCAACAATATAATATCTTTTTACTCTATAGTCTCATTTTCCGCAGATTATCCCACCGCATGTCAGAATCGGCCTTATACGACGGTGCGACAGTGCGACGCTTGGAGCATAGTAGTCTCGTCACGTCAAACAACATGTATGCTTTGGGCATACAATAATTACGCCCCTCACAGACCATGAATATAGAAAAATGATGTTTGCGCTCTGTTGTTAACGGATTTTAACCGCAATAGAACGCAAAGATTTGGATACGGAGAGATTGTGCCGTAACTTTGCACCGAGAATAAAAAACGGCGCAAATCATATACTCATCATATACTCATCATATACTCACCAAGTACTCATCATATTTTCAGGATGTCAGCCGGAGTGGCGGCAAAGGTAGTGGCACCGTGATCGATGAGAAAGGGCTTGTCGCGGAACCCCCACAGGACACTGATGCAGGGCATGCCGCAGTTCTTTGCCGTGTCGATGTCGACGTCGCTGTCACCGATGTAAACTGCTGTGGAGACAGGCTTATGGAGCTGGCGGAGCGCCTCCATCACGGTGTCGGGAGCCGGTTTCTTCTTGATGTCCTCGCGCTCGCCGATGGCCACAGAGACATAGTCGGAGAAGAAGTGACGAACCAGTTGCTGCGTGGCAGCGTAGAACTTGTTGCTGACCACAGCCACAGCCTTACCATTGGCCTGCAGGGTGGCGAGCATCTCCATGATACCGGGATATGGAGCCGTGTGGTCGAGATTGTGGTGGAGGTAGTGCTGGCGGAAGATGGCATAAGCCTCTTCGAAGCGAGGGTTGGCGAGTCCGTCGGGCACAGCGCGCTCCATGAGCTTCTTCACTCCGTTGCCTACAAACATCCTCACGTCCTCAAGTGTACGGACAGGCATATCACAGCTTTGGAGCGCATAGTTGCAGCTTTCCTTTAAGTCCCGTAATGATTCTATCAATGTTCCGTCTAAATCAAATATATAACTCTCGAATTTCATGTGCAATAGTGTTATCCTTGTTGAAAAAATCGTCATGGCAGACGAGTTCGCAATCCGTCCGCAGGTTGCCGCCATACAGGACGAGCTGCTCGCCCCACTCCAGCCGTTTGATCTTCGTCCGTCGGTTCCCGCCCTTCTCCCACTCCACGACATCGTGAGTCTCGTCGCTGACCACCACATACTTATATTCCAACGGCAGTCTGATGGCGTAGGCGTTGATCGAGAGCATCCAGTCGCCGTCACCGATATAATGCATGGGCAGCGGATGCTTCACGTTCCATGCTCCCAGGGGGCCTTCACTTCCGAGCAGAGCTACATGCTGAGAGCTCTTGATATGCGGAGCCGAGACGCGGAACACGATGGAGCGGTCGAAAAAGGGGATGTTTTTGAGATAAGCCAGCGGACGCTTGGTCCATCGAAACAGATAGTGCTGCAGCGAGAGGTCGCGCCACTGGTCTTGGAAGATGTAGTTCTTTGAATCGTCGATGGCGTAGACGCGCGGTACGCCACTCCACTCCTTTCGGATGCATTTGCCGTGATCATCCTCTACCTGATAGTGATATTCCACGTAAGCAATGGGAAAATGCGAGAGCACCATGCTGCTGGTCTCCACCTCCCAAGTGTTGCCATCGTCGGTATGCATAAGCAGGTCGTGGACACGGCGATGCATCTCAGCATTGTAGTAGGTCACGCAGAGATGCATGGACTGCCCGAACGGAGCTCGGTATTCGATTTGAAATGACATCTTCATGTTTGCAAAGATAATCATTTTCGTAATAACACATCACTTTAAGCATAAAATTATTCAAAATAAATTCTTCTCCACGATGTTGTATCTTAAAAGTTTTGCCAATTCAGCGTTTTGCAGTATCTTTGCACCGTCTTTTTAACAGATTAGTTACTATGACAAGAGAATTGAGAAAATACATCCTTCCGGCCGTGGCCTGCTTGGTCGTGCTGTTCGGAATCGGATATTATTATTTCTTCACGTCGTTCACCGGCCAAAGCAGCACCAAGTATGTCTACATCGACCAGGACGACAACTTCGACTCCTTATTAAATAAGGTGGAGCCCATCTCGCAGCGGCATTGCTATCATGCCTTCTGCGCGCTGGCCCGCCACAGCAAGCTCACCACTCATGTGCGTACGGGCCGCTACGCCATCAAGCCGGGTATGGGCGCACTGGTCGTCTTCCGCCATTTCAAAAATGGTATGCAGGAGCCTTTGAGCCTCACAGTGCCCAGCGTCAGAACCATGCAGGACTTGGCAGGAGAGCTCGGAGAGAAACTCATGGTCGACAGCGCCACGCTGGCCAAGGACTTCACCGACGAGGCCTTCTGCAAGCAATACGGCTATGACACAGCCACCATCGCCGCGCTGTTCATCCCCAACACCTATGACATCTACTGGAATATCTCGATCGACGGACTGATGAAACGTATGCAGAAAGAGAACCGCCTCTTCTGGGATGATGACCGCATGGCCAAAGCCAACGCTCTGCGTCTCGACCCGATTCAGGTGACAACGTTGGCCAGCATCGTCGACGAGGAGACCGCCAACAATGGTGAGAAGCCAATGATCGCCGGTATGTACTACAACCGGCTGATGCTGCGCGATGCAAAATATCCCGAGGGTATGCCGCTGCAGGCTGACCCGACGATCAAGTTCGCCTGGAAACAATTCGGACTCAAGCGCATCTACAACAATCTGCTCTCGATCAACAGCCCCTACAACACCTACCGCAATCCCGGACTGCCCCCAGGGCCTATCCGCATCCCGTCGGTGGCCGGTATCGACGCAGTGCTGAACATGAAGCATCACGACTATCTCTATATGTGCGCCAACGAGGACTTCAGCGGCACCCACCGTTTTGCAAGAACCTATGAGGAGCATCTGGCCAACGCCAGGCGCTATGCCGCTGCCCTCAACAGCCGAGGCATCAAATAAGCAGCACATAAAAACATGTCAATAGAAGGCGACTCGCAAGAGCCGTCTTTTTTTATGCTGCCGTAGCAATGATGGGACGAGGAGAATGTGGTAAAAGAACGATGAAAAGGGCAAAAATAAACAATGGCACCCGCTTCACAGCGAGTGCCATCAATCCTCAATAGGTATTAGTCTTTCTCTAAGGTAAAAAGATTGTATTCAGGATAACGAGTGCAAAGTTAATCCTTTTTATTGATATTTGCAAATGTTTTTTTGTTTTTATCTCGATAAATTTTATTTCGAGTAATGAAAATCTATAGAAAATGATTATCTTTGCACCAAGAAAAAGAATCACTGTAAATATGGAAAATAGCAAGACTGAGAACAGCGAAGAGAAGCATAGCTTGAGTTTCGTGGAGCAATTTGTCAAGGAGGATTTGGCCAATGGTAAAAACGGAGGACGCATTCAGACGCGCTTCCCTCCAGAGCCCAACGGCTATCTGCATATCGGACACGCCAAAGCCATCTGCATGGACTTCGGTGTGGCTGAGGAGTTCAATGGTGTCTGCAACCTGCGGTTCGACGACACCAACCCCTCGAAGGAAAATACCGAGTATGTCGAGAACATCCTCAACGACATCAAGTGGCTCGGCTTCCAGTGGGGACATATCTACTATGCCTCGGACTACTTCCAGAAGCTGTGGGATTTCGCCATTTGGATGATCAAGCAGGGCAATGCCTATGTCGACGAGCAGACCGCTGAGCAGATCGCTGAGCAGAAGGGTACGCCGACCACGCCCGGTGTTGCCAGTCCTTATCGCGACCGCCCCGTGGAAGAAAACCTGCGTCTGTTCCAGCAGATGAATACCCCCGAGGCCGTCGAGGGATCTATGGTGCTCAGAGCCAAGCTCGACATGGCTAACCCCAACATGCACTTCCGTGATCCGATCATGTACCGTATCATTCAGATTCCACACCACCGCACCGGTACCAAGTGGCACTGCTATCCAATGTATGACTTTGCTCACGGACAGAGCGACTATTTCGAGGGTGTCACCCACTCCATCTGTACGCTGGAGTTTGTGCCCCACCGCCCACTCTACGACAAGTTCATTGACTTCCTCAAAGAGTACGACGGCACTGCAGCCAAGGGACTCAACGACTTCCGCCCGCGGCAGATCGAGTTCAACCGACTCAACCTCACCTATACCGTGATGTCGAAGCGCAAGCTCCACACCCTTGTCGACGAGCATCTCGTCAACGGCTGGGACGATCCCCGTATGCCGACACTCTGTGGTATGCGCCGTCGTGGCTATTCACCGGAGTCGGTCAAGAACTTCATCAAGTCGATCGGCTACACCAAGTTCGACGCTCTCAACGACATGGCTCTCCTGGAGGCTGCCGTTCGTGAGGATCTCAACAAGCGTGCCACACGTGTCTCGGCTGTCCTTGACCCCGTGAAGCTGGTCATCACCAACTATCCCGAAGGTCAGAGCGAGGAGATGGAGGCTGTCAACAATCCCGAGGACGAGCAGTCCGGCACACACACCATCACCTTCACCCGCAACCTGTGGATCGAGCGTGGAGACTTCATGGAGGATGCTCCGAAGAAGTTCTTCCGCATGACACCGGGCAAAGAGGTGAGACTGAAGAATGCCTACATCGTGATGTGCACCGGATGCAAGAAAGACGCTGACGGCAACATCATCGAGATCGAGGCCACGTATGATCCCGACAGCAAGAGCGGTATGCCGGGTGCCAACCGCAAGGTCAAGGGCACGCTTCACTGGGTGAGCGCTGACCATTGTGTCAAGGCTGAGGTCAGAGAGTATGACCGACTCTTCAGCGTGGAGAATCCATCCGCCGATGAGCGCGACTTCCATGAGCTGCTGAATCCCAACTCTCTGCACGTTCACGACAACTGCTATGTCGAGGACTTCGCCGCCAAGATGAAGCCGGGACAGTATCTCCAGTTCCAGCGCATCGGATACTTCATGGCTGACCCCGACGGCACTGAGGCTGCACCGGTCTACAACAAGACTGTGGGACTCAAGGATACATGGGCCAAGCAGAGTAAGAAATAACCAAAGAAGGAAAATACACGATTGAGCGATAATTTCTATCGAAGCAAAGAGTTCAAGGAGATGCTCCAACAGTATGAGGCTGTCCGCAGCAAGGGCAGCTTCCCCTTCATGGACGCAGACGACTTGACCGATATTGCTGAATATTATTTTTATCACGGAAGGACGCAAGAGTCTTTGGAGACAATCGATAAAACCATCGATATGTTTCCGGGATCCTTGCATCCTTTAGCTTTCCGCGCCCGCTATGCCATTCTTGTCAACGGCAATGCGCAGGAAGCTTTTGCCTATGCCCATCAGATCAACGACAAGGGAGACCTGGACTATTTCTACACCATCGCAGAGATACTCATCGCTGACGGAAAAGTGACTGAAGCTGAAAAATATTTGGAGGAAAAGGAGGCTGAGGTCGACGAAGACGATCTTGAGGACTACTATCTCGATGTCGCCACGCTCTTTGCCGACTATTCCTGCATTAAGCAGACCAAATACTGGCTGAGTAAAAGCTCCGACACCGATTCGAGAGACTATAAAGAGTTGCAGGGGCGCATTGCCATGGAGCAAGGCGACTTCCGGCGCAGCGAGCACATCTTCAACCATCTGATCGATGAGGATCCCTATGCCAACGGCTATTGGAACCAACTCGCCTCCTTGCAGTTTGCCCAGCACCATCTGCAAGCCAGCATCGAGAGCAGCGACTTCTCACTGGCCATCGACCCTGATGACTTTGACGCTGTGCTCAACAAAGCCAACGGACTCGTGCAGCTGGGCAACTACGACGAAGCGCTGAAATACTATCAGCGTTTCAAGACTTTGCAGCCACAAAATGAAGCCGGTGACATGGGTATGGCCACGGTCTACATGGCACAGAACGACCGCAAGAAAGCGATTGAAGCCCTTAGCAAGGCTGAGCAGCTGTGCCCGCCGCAGAGCATCAACCGCATAGAAATCCTACGCCAGAAATTCAACCTGCTCTCCAGCGAAGGTAAATATGCCGAGGCGCTGCAATGCCTTGAAAAGATCAAAGCCAACCAAGGAGCCACTCAAGCCGAACTGGATGTCATGCGCGGCTTTCTCTTTCTGAAACAAAACCAGGTGAGTGTTGCCATGCGGTGCTTCGGTCAGGCACAGTCTTCTGCCGGTGACAACCTCGACCAAGTCACCATGCTTGTGGCCTACGCTGCCTATGAGTGCGGATACATCCGCTATGCCCGTGAGCAATATCTCAAGATTGTGGGCCATGTCGACAAAGGATCGTGGTCGGGCGGTTGGGCGTTTATCACCCTGTGCGACCATGAGCTTGGTGACCGCCAGGCTTTTCTTGCTGATCTGAAACGAACCGTGGAGCTTGATCCCGAGGCTGCTACCTCGTTTCTCGCTACGATGTTTCCGCAGGAGTTGAGTGCTGCTGACTATTACGCTTATGCGCTACAGCATCCACGGATGGGCGCAGTGCCGTATGAAGAGCTGAAGGATTGAATGAAATAACGATTGACAAATACATAACGCAAGAAACACCATTATGAATTTTTTATCTTCGCTTCTTGGAAACCTCAACTATGGGACGGTTTTCCTGCTGATGTTGCTTGAGAGTACAGTCATCCCGGTACCATCTGAGTTGGTGGTTGCTCCCGCGGCCTACCACTCTGCCGCCGGTAATCTCGACATTTGGCTGGTCATTCTCTTTGCGACATTAGGAGCTGACTGCGGTGCTACGATCAACTATCTGGCAGGCTACTATCTCGGCCGCCCTATCATCTATCGCTTCGCCAACAGCCGTTGGGGCCACTTCTGTATGCTGAATCAGAAAAAGGTGGAGAAGAGTGAGAACTATTTCAATGATCATGGCATGGTGGCAACTATCACCGGCCGACTCATTCCCGGCATCCGCCATCTCATCTCAATCCCTGCCGGGCTCTCCAAAATGACGTTTTGGAAATTCCTACTCTACACAACGTTAGGTGCCGGTTGCTGGAATTGTATCCTCGCTGCGCTCGGATGGTATCTCCACACGATGGTTCCGGAAGAGATGCTCAACGATAAGATCATGGAATACGGCGAATACATCAAAGTGGTCATCTGCTCCCTTGCTGCCATAGCCCTCCTCTATTTCCTCGCAAAGAGTCTGATCAAGCGGAGGAAGAAAATCGAAACAGAAGATTAGCCTACCACAGTTATGTAGTTACACAAGATAGATACAAAAAGCCATGAATGACACACCATATTATATATATGAGTCATTCATGGCTTTTTCTATAGTTCATAAATTATTTATCCGTCACCTTTCTGAGCTCTGACACGGCTGAGCGTCTCCGGTGTCATCTGCAGATAACTGGCGATATACACCAACGGTGCACGCAACACCACCTGAGGCTTCAGCTTGCAAAGCTTCTGATAGCGGCTCTGAGCTGACTCAAAGCGCACCAAGTCGGCATGAATCTGCGAGATGATCAAGCTCTCTTCCAAAATCTTACGGTAGAGAATCTGAATGTTGACATTGTGAAGGGCCACCTGCTCCAGTCTGCGCTTCGGCAGACAATAGATCATGCAAGGCTCCAAAGCTTCCACTTGCAGATGTGTGGGCTCTTCACGGAACAGACTCTCAATGCACATGAAGATCTCGCCATCCGAACCGATGTGCTCCGTCAGCTCTTTATCGTTTTTGAAATAGAACTGACGGACCAGTCCACGATCGATATAGCTGATGTCCTCGCAAGTCTCTCCTTCGCGAAGAATCATCTCTCCTTTAGCGTATTTCTTTGGCACGATGATGCTCTCCAAGATATCGAGCTCATCGTGCGTCATCGTACTGTATTTTCTTGCCAACTCACGGGCAATATCCCGCGTTGTGTTATGATAATCTTTCATTTCTATTCCTCCTCTATTATTTTCTTAAACATAGGAGCATTTCCTCTCTTAGACAATTTTTCTCTCACTTCTCTAATCCAACTTCAGCACAGCCAGGAAAGCCTTCTGTGGTACCTGCACGTTACCAATCTGTTTCATGCGCTTCTTGCCTTTCTTCTGCTTCTCCAAGAGCTTACGCTTGCGGCTGACATCACCACCATAGCACTTGGCGAGGACATCTTTTCTGACTTGTTTCACCGTCTCGCGCGCTACGATCTTTGCACCGATGGCAGCTTGGATCGCAATATCGAACTGCTGACGTGGGATCAAGTCCTTGAGCTTCTCGCACATCCTACGGCCCAAGGTCACGGCATTGTCCTGATGGGTCAGCGTGGAGAGTGCGTCAACAGGCTCGCCATTAAGCAGTATGTCGAGCTTGGCCAACTTCGATGGACGATAGGAGTCGATGTGATAGTCAAACGACGCATAGCCTTTGGAGATTGACTTCAACTTATCGTAGAAGTCGATGACAATCTCACCCAACGGCAGCATAAAATGCAGTTCCACGCGGTTGCCCGAGACGTATTGCTGGTCGAGCAACTCACCACGCTTGTCGAGACAGAGCCGCATGATTGGACCGATATATTCGGCCGACGTGATGATGCTTGCCCGGATATAAGGCTCCTCAATGTGGTCGATGAGCGTCGGATCCGGGAGTCCGCTGGGGTTGTGCACCTCCATCGCGTGACCCTGCTTGTCGTAGACCATATACGAGACGTTGGGCACCGTGGTGATCACCTCCATGTTGAATTCTCGATCGAGTCTCTCCTGCACGATTTCCATGTGGAGCAAGCCGAGGAAGCCACAGCGGAAGCCAAAGCCCAAAGCCTGAGAAGACTCTGGCATAAATGTCAATGCGGCATCGTTGAGCTGCAGCTTCTCAAGCGACGTTCTGAGATTCTCATATTCATTGGGGTCAATCGGATAAACACCGGCAAACACCATCGGCTTCACCTCTTGGAATCCCTCAATAGCCTTGTCGCAGGGCTCATCGACGTGGGTGATGGTTTCACCGACCTTTACTTCGGTAGCGTTTTTGATGCCCGAGATGATATAGCCGACCTCACCCGTTGAGAGTTGCTTGCGTGGCTCCATGTCCATCTTGAGCACACCCACTTCGTCAGCGGTATATTCCATTCCCGTCTGAACGAATTTCAGTTTATCTCCGGTGCGGATTACGCCATTCTCTACTTTGCAGAGCACGATGATGCCACGGAAAGAGTTGAAGATCGAGTCAAAGATCAGAGCCTGCAAAGGCTTTGTCTTGTCGCCTTTAGGTGACGGGATTCGCTCAACCACAGCATCGAGAATGTCGGGAACACCTTCGCCCGTCTTACCGCTTGCACGGATGATCTCGGAGGGATCGCAACCAATCAGGTCCACAATCTCATCCTCCACCTCATCGGGCATAGCGTTGGGCATGTCGATCTTGTTGATGACCGGGATAATCTCCAAGTCATGGTCAATGGCCATATAAAGATTGGAAATCGTCTGAGCCTGTACGCCCTGAGTAGCGTCCACCACCAAGAGGGCGCCCTCGCAAGCAGCGATACTGCGCGATACCTCATAGCTGAAGTCCACGTGTCCCGGAGTATCGATGAGATTGAGTATATAATTTTCACCGTTGTGCTTGTATTCCATCTGTATGGCATGGCTCTTGATGGTGATGCCACGCTCTCTTTCCAAATCCATGTCGTCAAGCATCTGGTTCTCGGTGATTTTAATCGTATTGGTGTATTCCAGCATACGATCAGCAAGCGTTGATTTGCCGTGATCAATGTGTGCGATGATGCAGAAATTCCTTATATGTTCCATCTTCTTCTTTATCTTTTACGCAAAGTTACGAAAAACTAAGCAAATTTGGGTGGCTATCTATCATTATTTTTATTAACTTTGCACAAAAAAGGAATTTCACACTATATGAAGAAGATTGGTTTTAGGTTTTTAGCTCCACTGTTATCAGCAAGCTTGATGTTAACCGCTTGCCATCATCAGACATTGGAGGATCGTGCAGAGAAAGAATGCAAGGACTACACTGCCCAGTACTGTCCAACCCCTTATCAGGGCAATACGCGCACGGACAGCATCGGTTTCAACCGCATCACACGCACTTTCAATTATTACTATCTTGTCAATGGCAAACTCGATGACGCAAGAATCTTTACCGCGCGCCACGACACACTTCGCACGATCCTACTCAGCGGACTGAAGGAGGATACCCGCAACAAGGCTTTCAAGGACAAGGGCTACTCTTTCCACTATGTCTTCCGTTCGGCCTCAACAAAGAAAGTGCTGCTCGATGTCGTATTCCATAAGAAAGACTACGCTACGATCAAGAAGGTAAAGAAATAAGTCTTTGGCAGGAAATTTATAAACGGAACCCGTTGGCGGAATTAATTTAAGTTGATAAATATGAGTAAAAAGTTGCACATATCGCTGATTTTTAGTAACTTAGTGGTGTTCAAAACATTAAGTCCAAACCATCGTATGTACAACCTTT
>NZ_JAMXSP010000017.1:0-76289 GCF_025457485.1 Hallella absiana | reverse complement strand
ATGAAAGCCTTCAGGTCATGCCTGAAGGGAATAAGGGATATACCCTTCTTTTTCTATAGATGTGTTACTGTCTTTGGTTAGGCAGCGGCATCTGCCCGCCACGGACAATCCCCCTTGGGCCCGAAATGCTTCTTAAACACCGTACTGAAATATTTGGAGTTCGGGAAACCGCAGCGAGTAGCCACGTCAAGGACGGGTACACCCTTCCGCAACAACGCCGCAGCCTGCTCCAATCGGATGAGTCGCATGAACTCCTGCGGCGCCTTGCCGGTGAGCGTCTTCAGGCGGCCATAGAATAGCGTACGGCTCATGGCCATCTCGCGGCAAAGATGGTTCACATCAAAGTTCTCATCGCTCAGATGGTCGAGCACCGTCTGCGTGGCTTTGTCAACAAAGGCCTGATCATCAGCATTGAGTACCTCAGGCTTAACCTCAGCCTGCTGTTCGTTGCTATCTTCTCGCTGTACAGCAAGAGGAGAGGCGTCTGACAAAGTCGATATTGTCTTCTCTTGCGGAGAGGGTATAACCGGTTCTTCACCGTCGTGAACCAATTGCAGGGCACGGCGCAAATAATATTTGCTCAAGCGGCGGCGGTTGTCGATGACATTTCGGATCTTCTTTGCCAGAATATCCGTGTCGAAAGGCTTGGAGATGTAGTCGTCGGCACCCTTGTCCAACCCCTCTATCATGAAGTCCTTACCGACTTTTGCCGTAAGCAGAATGACCGGCAGCCACGCTGTATCGGCATTTTCCTTCAGTCGACGGCAAAGTTCGTTGCCATCCATGCCACCCATCATCACGTCGGAAACCACGATGTCGCAGGTGCCCTCACGCAGATAGTCCAAAGCCGCTTCCGCGCTCTCCTTTGTAATAATATGGTAGTCGCCGGAAAATGACATACGCAAGTATCGCAACAACTCGATGTTGTCGTCGACAAAGAGGATGGTATCCTTGCCGTTCTCGTCGTCTTCCTCATCCTGCAGCAGGCTTACTTCCGCCTCTCTCTTTAGCTGGTACTCTGCAAAATCATCTTTCTGCACATTTACATTTGCGGAGTTGGGATGAGCATCTATGACAGAATCTTTGAGCGACAGACTTGTTGCCATAGCAGTGTCTTCCCGACCCTGCTGCTTATCCAGCTCCGATGCCTCCGGGAAATAGCGGCTGCCGTCGGCAGGCAGATGCACGAAGAAGGTCGTACCCTCCTGTTCTTTGCTGGTGAACGTCAGCCTGCCGTGGTGCATCTCCACCAGTCTGCGACAGAGCATCAGACCCAGTCCACTGCCCATCTGCTTGGAGTTGATGCCATTGGAGGCACGATAGAAGCTGCGGAAGATATGTCTTTGATCGCTTTCGGGAATGCCCATACCATCGTCGGCCACGCTGATGACGGTCTCACCATGCTGTTGCCATGCCTTGAGATGGATGTGACCGCCCTCCGCCGTGTATTTGATGGCATTGGAGATGAGGTTGTCGAAGAGTTTGTCGGCCATCATCGGATCGAGCCAAACCAAGGCCTCGCCCGGACAATCATCGAGCGCGAGCGTGATCTTCTTTTCCTGGGCAAGCAAGGCGAAGCGTGCGACTTGCTGTTCGAGCAGTGGTTTCAGTGCCATCGTCCTGACGTTTGGCTCGCTACTCCGCTGGTCGATCTTCTGGAAATCGAGCAAGCCCGTGATCATCTTCAACAGCTTTGCACCATTTCGGCGCGCGATGGAGAGATAGCGGGCAGACGGCGCGCTGAGCGTGCTGTCCTTGGCCATGTCGTCAAGAGGAGCCAGTACGAGACTGAGCGGCGTGCGGATGTCGTGCGCCGTGTTGACAAAGAACGAGATCTTCTCGTTGTAGTATCTCGACTCCAGTCGGTCGCGGTACCGGCGCCAGACCAGATAGACGATCGCCAGGACAATGAGCATATAGACTGTCCAAGCCAGGAAGGAGTTCCACCAAGGACGCTGGATGACAAGCGGAATATCCTTGGCGTCGATGACGCGGCCGTCGGTACGACTAAGCGCACGTATGTGGAGAGTATAGCTTCCCGACGGTACATTGGTATATCTGAGGCTTTGCAGATGCGGCATCGCGATCCATTGCTTGTCATAGCCCTCAAGGAAATACTCGTAGCGGATGTCGTGTTGAAAGCGATAGTTGATGCATTCAAAGTCGACAGTGAAGGAATTTTGAGCATAAGGCAAACTGACCGCTCCCTCGCGCAGCATGTCGAAGATACGGCGGCGCACGGCGCTGTCGCCTACCAGCTTAGTGTCGAGCGGCAGTATCGAAGTCACCCTGAGCTGTGCCGAATAGTGAGAGGGCAACACGGCAGCAGGGGCGAGCAGCACACCACCGTCGTTGCCTCCGAAGAGCAGCTTACCATCGGGCAGTTGCCAGCAGGCCATGCGGTTGTATTCCTGATCCAGTCCCTCGTAGGTGCTGAGCTGACGCACGCGTCGTGTACGGCCGTCGAAGCTACAGAGTCCGCGGTCGGTACTGACCATCAGCAGTCCTTGGGCACCATGACAGATGCCTGCAATCGTGTTTGACTGTAGTCCCTGACGTGTAGAGATCTGCCAATATTCCTTAGTAAGCGTATCGTAGTGGTAGATGCCGCCGCCGTCAGTTCCCAGCCAAAAGGCATGGTCGCCGTCGGCAATGATGGAGTTGATGAAACAACAGATGTCTTTGTCTCCGAAGTCGCCGGGATTGAAATAGTGGTCAAAACGCCATGTACGGACATCGACAACACAGAATCCCGACGTTGTACCCACCGCCATCTTGCCGCCAATGGCTGTCAGGCATTCAGCTTCCCGTATGGGCAAGTCGTGAGCTTTGCCATTAACAATGCAGGACAGCGGGCCGTCGATAGCCCCCACCCACAATTGTCCGAGGTGGTCACAAGCCAAACTGGTAACATACTCTGACGGCAGGTTTCCCAACGACCGGCTATAGGTGGCCGTTGCTGTTCCCGTCGTGCTGACCGCAAAGACACCGTTGCCGTAGGTGCCTGCCCACACACCACCACTGCCCGACGGGCACAGCGCCACCACCACGCGCCCTTGCAGGCTGTGCGTCCAGCGGCCGGAGGCGGGATGATAAGCCGACAGACCGAGATTGGTACCGAACCACAGCGTACCGTCGGCAGTGGCGCAGACAGCATTCACGCTGTTGTCGAGCAGCGAGTTGACATCCTTATACTCATGCCGGAACAGCTGATAGCCCGCCCAGCGGGGCATAGCTATGTCGACACCTCCCGTGTAGCTGCCCATCCAAATGTTGTGTTGCCGGTCCACCGTGATGGTGTAGATACCGTTACCGCTCAGTGCGTTGCGCGTGTCATCCGATACGTTGAACAGCAGCCTGCCCTGCAATTTCTGACGGTCAAAAGCGTAGACGCCCTCTCCGTCGACACCTACAAGCACCGTCTCTTGTCCCAAGGGTGTGATGGCTCTGACGGGGTGCTGTATCTGAGGTAGCGGAGAGATTGCGACAGCACGATGGGCCTTGAGACTGTAGACACGAACACCCTGCACAAACGTGCCTAACCATAGCCGCTGCGAAGAGGTATCGAAATAGAGCGACTGTGCTTCCAGACCCTCCAGTCCCGCCAATGTTTTCCATTTCTTGCCGGACTGTGCGAGTACTGCCGAGGTTGTGGCGATGAAGAGCCGGTCATGGTTGTCAGCCGTGATCACGTTGACTTCCTGCGTGGGTCCGGCAAGCGACATGCGTCCATGAGCATAGCAATAAAGTCCGTTGCGCGCGGCCAGCCACAGCCGGTGGTGCCGGTCGATATACAGATCGTTGAGTTTGAGATAGCCCTGAAACCACTTGCTCAGGCTCACCACATGCTCGAAGCGGTCCAAGGCCGAGCTATACCTATATATATTACCCTTGTTGTCGTAGGCATAGAGCGTGTCGCCGTCTTGCCGCAACGAAAAGATGCGGCCGGCGGCATTGCTGTAGACACGGTCGCTGCTGAGCCGGTAGACCTTCATCACGCTGCCGTTGTAGCGGTTGACACCGTTCTTTGTTGCGATCCACATCACGTCGTCGCGGTCCTGAAGGATCGAGAACACACGCATGTTGTCCAACCCCTCGGCCAGCCCTATGTGGCGGACCTGATAGGCGGGAGCAGGCATTGGAGTACTCTGTGCTGCTAAGGCTGTCAGCAGAAGACTCACTAATAATAATAGGTGTCGCAACTGTTTCATGTGGCAAATTTAATAAATAAGCGTTAATATTGTACCTTTTTCATGGTAAAAATGTCAGAAAAGAAACCTTTTTTGGCGGTGCTCGGTATCATTTCTATGAATATCATCGTAACTTTGCCAGCGTTATCACATCATCAGCAATTCATATCTTTATCAATTCATACCTATGACAAGAAGCAAAAACATACTGCTATTACTGGCCTGCTGGCTGTGCTCAGCATGGCTCGCAATACCTGCGGGAGCCGCTACAACGGCCGAAGAAATGAACATCGACGCCAAGGCATGGGCTTCGTCTGTCGTGCTCGGATGGAATCTCGGCAACAGTCTCGAAAGCAAAGGCAACGACGAGACGGCATGGGGCAACCCAATGACAACGCGCGAGATGATCAAGGCTGTGAAGGCACAGGGCTTCAACTGCATTCGCATACCCGTACAGTGGGGCTGCCATCTCGCCGACGAGAAGACGATGACCATCGACAGCAAGTGGATGAACCGCGTGGAGGAGGTGGTCAACTACTGCTTGGACGAGAAGATGAAAGTCATTATCAACACGCACCACGAGGCTTGGCTGGAGCAGCATCCCTTCTTTGCACAGCAGAAAGAAAACAACGAGAAACTTGCCGCGCTGTGGCAGCAGATCGCCACACGCTTCAAGGATTATGGTCCAGACCTGGCCTTTGCCGGCATCAACGAGACGCAGGTCAACTGGCAGGCACCGACTCAGGAGCAGGCCGACGTGGAGAACAGCTACAACCAAACGTTCATCAACGCCGTGCGCGCCACGGGTGGCAACAACGCCGAGCGCGTGCTCATCGTGCAGACCTACTCCTGCAATCCCGACTACGGCTTTCAGCATTTCGTCATCCCCAACGATCCGGCCAAAGACCGCCTGTGCGTTGAGTTCCACTACTACAATCCCTACAACTATTGCAGTGGCAAAGAGGGCTGCTACTACTATTGGGGACAGGCTTTCAAAGACAAAGGCAAGATTTCTCCCGACGACGAGAGCCAGCTGACAAAAACCTTCGACAAGGCCAAGACGCTATGGGCCGACAAAGGCCTCGGCGTGATCATCGGCGAGTTGGGTGTCTCTACTCACTTCACCAGCGACGACCGCGCTACCCAACTCGACAATGAGAAATACTATCTCCAGCAGCTCGTCAAGGAGGCCCGCAAGCGTGGCTTTGCACCCATCGTGTGGGACAACAACACGTTTGGCAACGGCAGTGAAATCTACGGCATCTTCAACCGTAATAATCATATGAGTGTCGACGCACCGTGGCTCTTGCAGGGCTTGCAGCTCGGAGCCGGGCTGGAGCCCTATAAGGAAAAGGCAGAGAACGGCGTCTTCTGGGAAGGTGATGCGCTGCTCAACTGGAGCGAGGGCCTGCAACTGAAGATCCCGGCAAATAAGTTCAACGGCTTCACTGCCAAGGGACGGCTGATGCTGACCATCGGGCAGGTGCCTTCTGCCGACTATGAGCAGTTGCAACTGATGTATGGCGACTGGAGCGGTAAAGTCAACTTTAAAATAAACGGCAAAAACTATAAGGGCAGCTACGATCCCAAAGCGGCTCAGGGCACCAATGACAGAACCTATTCGCTGAGCCTGAGCTTCGATGCCGCCACATTGGCAAAGCTACAAACCAAAGGCCTCATCATGCAGGGCTACGGCGTAAGACTGAAGAATGTGATCATCATGCCACAGGGCATGACCACCGCCATCTTTAATCTGGCAATGACCGGCAACGGTCAGCAGAGGTGCTACGACCTTACCGGCAGAACCGTTCCCGACAGCTTTCGCGGTCTGATCATCAAGGACCGTCAGCTCTGTCTTGCAAGATAAGATTGCTTCGTTCAACAATTGATACATATAAAAGGTTTCTTAGATTTCGGGATAACAGCTTCATCCCTCCTGCTCCCAACGTGTCTCACGCCATAGAGCCGGAGGGATGTTTGCACTATACGCGAATATATATCGCACTAACTATCAGCAAAAGAAATCTCAAATTCTTGATAACCTTCCTCATCCTGTATTCCCTAAAGAAAGATGTAGCAGACCACTTCTATCTATCTAATAGGATTCCTTGACGTAATGGCTGTAAAGATTAATTAGGGCGTAAATAGGGCTACTTTAAAATCTCTAATTCTGCCAAATTGGTTCTTGTTCCCAGTTAGATGGGAATCCCATGGCTTGGATGTCTATATTAGGAAATTGTGCAAGTAAATCAAGAAGATTCTTCTTCATATGATTATTTTGCGAAATAACATCAACGAAATACTTAATGATACATAGATTAAAGTATATTCTTAAAGAATCTGTAGGCAGTGTAATCCATGGACGTAACATTGTGTTTGGTATCGTTGCCCTAATGGTATTTCGTTTGTTCCATACACGTGCATGATGACAGCATGCATTTCGAGTGAGCGTAATGATGGTCAGCCGTGATTCAAAAGGCTTAATCTGTAGATCAAAATATTGGGAGATACGAGGGCTACTATAATGTTTGTTGAACAGCCTCGTCATATTAAAAAAAACGACCCGCTCATTTGAGCATCGTTGAGAGGCTTGGCGGGTTCTAGTGGTTGCAAAGGTAAGAAATAAATTCTGAATTAGCAAATTATTAGCTGACTTTTATTTATTCTTGTACTTTTTCTTCGTCAAATGTCAGCAGAGGTGCTACGACCTTACCGGCAGAACCGTTCCCGACAGCTTTCGCGGTCTGATCATCAAGGACCGTCAGCTCTGTCTCGCAAGATAAGATTGCTTCGTTCTACAACTGATACATATAATAGGTTTCTTAGATTTCGGGATAACAGCTTCGTCCCTCCTGCTCGCGCCATAGAGCCAGGAGGGATGTTTGCGCTGATCAGTATAAAAAACAATTGCGTTTACTTGCAAAATCCAAAGTTTCTTCTTATCTTTGCTATTGAAAGGAAACGTAACAAGTGTAAAATATGGAAAATACAGTAAGAACACGACCGGAAGCTATAGCAAGATTTAAAGCTGCTAAAGAAAGGAAAAGAATAGTGGTAGAAGAGCTTAAAAAGGAATTGAGCGAAAGTTTCGAAAAACGTACCGGCAAGAAACCTACCTCTTTCTTTGTGCTATGAAGGTGTTACATATCTTTTCAATCAAAAGCCAAAAAGATAAAAGACTACTTTAATAATACCATGCGAGAATGAGATATTCTCGTTTTTTTTGTTTCTATTACATCTCCGCCGACATCGCTTTTGTCAGCTACGAAACCTTCATTGTCAGTATTCTAACCTCTGTCAGACATATAAAGCCTAACTTTGCAACCAGCTTAATAACACCGAAATAAGTAAAACCTAAGTATACAGACAATGAAGAAAAGTAATCGGAATCTTCTGTGCATGACCAGCGTCTGCGCCGCTCTTCTTGCTCTCAACGTCCAGCCTGCTTTCAGTGCTGAGACTCCGGGAGTGAGCACCACGCAACAGAGCCATGCGATTCAGGGTACCGTCACCGACGGCAATGAACCCATCATCGGCGCCAGCGTGATGGTGAAAGGTAAAAACCAAGGTGCTGTCACCGACATGGACGGTCACTTCACCCTCGACGTAGTGCCCGGCACGGAACTCGTCATCTCTTATCTGGGTTATCAGCCCAAGACCGTGAAAGCCGCAGCAGGCATGAAGGTCACCCTCAGCGAGGACAGCAAAAACCTCAAGGAGATTGTCGTCACCGCGCTTGGCATCAAGCGCGACCGCAAGGCACTGGGCTACGGTCTCAGTGAGATCAAAGGCGAAGAACTCACGAAAGCAAAGGAGACCAATGTCATCAACTCGCTCGCCGGTAAGGTCGCCGGCCTCGTGGTGCAGAACACTGCCGGTGGTGCCAGCGGTTCCACACGCGTGCTGCTTCGTGGCAACACCGAGATGACGGGCAACAACCAGCCGCTCTATGTCGTCGACGGCGTGCCTTTGGACAATACCAACTTCGGCAGTGCCGGACAGGCAGGCGGTTACGACCTCGGTGACGGTATCTCGGCGATCAACCCCGACGACATCGAGACGATGACCGTCCTCAAAGGTCCTGCTGCCTCAGCACTCTACGGCAGCCGTGCCTCCCATGGCGTGATCCTCATCACCACGAAGAAAGCTGCCAAGGACAAGGTCAGCGTGGAGTACAACGGTAGCATCACCATGGACAAGCAGCTGGCCAAATGGGACAACATCCAGCAGGTCTATGGTATGGGCAACGGCGGACAATATCTCGAAACGACCACTTCCGGTACCAACATGAGCTGGGGACCGAAGGCCGACGATTATCTCGTGAAGTACTTCGACGGTCAGCAGCGTCCTTTCCAGATCTGGCCCAACAACACTTCGAACTTCTTCCGCACGGGTCTCACCGCACAAAACACCGCCGTGCTCTCCGTCAGTTCGGGTAAGACAGGCGTGCGCTTCTCCATGACCGACATGCGCAACAAGGACATCCTGCCCAACACCCACATGAACCGCGACAACTTCAACCTGCGTGCCACCACATCGGCCGGACCCGTAGACTTTGACTTCACCGCCAACTACACACGCGAGAATGTGAAGAACCGTCCGGCGCTCGGCGACTCGCAGAGCAATGTCGGCAAGAACCTGATGACGCTCGCCTCTACCTACAACCAGGCGTGGCTGCGCACCTATCAGAACGCCGACGGCACCTATGCCAACTGGAACGGACTCGACCAATACAACAAGAACCCGTACTGGGACCTGTACAAGAACAAGAATACTTCCGCCAAGGATGTCTTCCGCTTTACCGGTAAGGCTATCTGGAACATTGCCGAAGGACTGAAACTCCAGGGAACTGTGGGTACAGACATCAACAACATGACCTTCGACGACTTCGTGGCAAAGACCACGCCGGGCCAGGCTGCCGGTTCACTGACCAATCAGGTGTTCCACAACCGCACGCTCAATGCCGAACTCCTCATGCTCTACAACCATAGCTGGGGCGACTTTGACCTCAACGCTACACTGGGCGGCAACATCTTCAAGGTCGACAACAAGACCTACACCATGAAGGGGCTCAACCAGCAGATGATGAACTTGGAGACGATCATGAACTACTCCGAGCAACACGTACAGCAAGACACTTATAAGAAGCAGATCAACTCACTCTACGGCAGCGCCTCGCTGGGATATAAGCATACCTATTATCTCGAGGGCACGCTGCGTGGCGACAAGAGTTCTACCCTGCCTCTTGACCACAACACCTACGTCTATCCTTCTGTATCGGGCAGCATGGTGTTCTCGGAATTCATCAAGAACAAGCGCATCATCAGCTTTGGTAAGGTGCGCGCCTCTTGGGCAAAGGTGGGTAGCGACACCGATCCTTATCAGCTCGCGCTGAACTACGCTACGGCAAAGTACAGTTATCCGGGCTTTACCATCGGCATGATCAACAACTACACGCAGCCCAACAAGGACCTCAAGCCTACGATGACCAGCTCCTATGAGCTCGGTTTGGAGATGAAGTTCTTCAACTATCGCATGGGACTCGACGTCACTTACTACAATCAGAACTCGCGCGATCAGATCATCCGTCTGGCTTCCTCTTCCACCAGCGGCTATGCCAACCGACTCATCAACGCCGGTGAGATTCAGAACCGCGGCGTGGAGATTGCCCTCAACGGACGTGCACTGCAGCTCAAGGACTTCGCTTGGGACTTGGGCGTAAACTTCTCCAAAAATAATAATAAGGTGAAGAAGCTCGTCGACGGCATGGACTATTTCGAGCTTGAGAAGGCCACCTGGTGCGGCGTGAGCGTCGGCGCTGAGGTCGGACAGAACTATGGTTCCATCGTCGGCAAGGACTTCAAGCGCACCGCTGACGGTCAGGTCATCATCAACTCTGAGACCGGTATGCCGATCATCGACGACAAGACCCACGTGCTCGGCAACGCTTCTTGGGACTGGACAGGCGGTTGGTACACCACCTTCTCCTACAAGAACTTCCGTCTTTCGGCCTCCTTCGACGTGAAGGTTGGTGCTGATCTCTTCTCCATGTCCATGCGCTCGGCCTACCAGACCGGTAAGGCCAAGGAGACACTCGCCGGACGTGAGGAGTGGTATCAGTCCGAGGAAGCACGTCTCGCCGCCGGAAAGACCATTGCAGAGTGGCGCGCTGAGGGCAAGGCCCGCGGCTATGTTGTCCCCGGCGTCATCGAGCAGGCCGACGGCAGCTTCAAGGCTAACGACATCCCCGTCAACCCCGAGGCTTACTGGAAGAGTGCTGCCGACAACGCTCCTTCGATGTTTATCTATGACAACTCCTATGTCAAGTGCCGTGAGATCACCTTCGGCTACACCTTCCCCGAGAAGATGCTGGGCAACTTCGTCAAAGGACTCACCGTTAGCTTCGTAGCCCGCAACCCGTTCATCGTGTGGAAAAATATCCCCAACATCGACCCCGACTCCGGCTACAACACCTCCGGACTCGGACTGGAGTATGGCTCTCTGCCCTCCCGCCGCAGCTACGGCCTCAACGTCAACGTGAAGTTCTAAACAATGAATGGCAGCCACAACGGCTCCATTCCTAAAATATCAAGCTATCATGAAATCACTCATCAAGAAACATACAGCTAAGGGTCTGCTCTCTCTGGCCTTCGCATTGCCTCTGGCGTGCGGCGTGATGACATCGTGCTCCGACGACCACATGGCTTCTGTCAACACCGATGACAGCAAGAGCGAGACCATCGACCCCAACAACCAGCTGACTACGGCACTGCTACAGACCTACGGCGACTTTAGCCTCATGGACACCTACCGAAGCTATATCACCGGGTTCACACAGCACTTCGCCGGTGCCTGGAACGTGACTAACTATGCCGGAAGTGTACACGCCAACGACGACCAGAGTCGTCTGCTCTGGGATCGCTACTACTCCGTGGCCATCAAAAACCTCGTCGACGCCATCAACGCCACACAGGAAGGCCAGCCCGCCCTCAACGCTGCACTGCGCATCCACCGCGTCTACCTGATGTCGGTGCTCACCGACACCTATGGCGACATCCCCTGCTCGGAAGCCGGACTGGGATATATCAAAGGCATCTCCAACCCCGTCTATGACAAGCAGGAGGATATCTACAACGCTTTCTTCACTGAGCTCAAGGCTTGTGTCGACCAACTCGACAATGCCAACGACCGCATCACGGGCGACGTGACCAGTCTGAAAGGTGACCGCCAGGCTTGGCAACGCTATGCCAACAGTCTGCGCCTGCGCTTTGCCATGCGCATCTCCGACGTCAATCCCGAGAAAGCAAAACTGGAGTTCGAGGCAGCGCTCAATGATCCGCACGGCTACATCGCCGACGCTTCGCAAAACGCTTACGTCATCTATGCCAACGAGCCCTTTACGCTCTATAAGGGCGCTGAGGAGTATGACTTCCGCGTCAACGCGCTCGGCGAGATTCTCTACGGCCAGGATCCTACGTCCCCGACGTTCATTAGTTCCACCTTCTTTGATTTGATGCAACAGACTGGCGATCCGCGCCTGTACCGTATCTGCCGCCACTACATCAACACGAAGCGCTCTGAAATCACGCCCGACCGCGAGGGCAACCACGATCTCACCGACGAGGTGGTTGCTTACCTCAAGCGCAGCAATACTGCAGAGGCACCCTGTGATCCGGGAGCTGCATGGTGGAACAACTGGATCAACGCTCCGGCCAACTCTGAGATTCCTACTTTGGATAAGCTGGTCAAGGACGATCCCGCTGCAGGATATGACCAAAGCAATTTCAATGCACGCATGATGCGACCCGCGCTCAACATCGACTTCGAGATGCCTGACCGTCCCGGCATTCTCATCACCTCAGCCGAAGTCTACTTCCTCAAGGCGGAGGCTAAGACCAAAGGATGGAATGTCAGTGGCGACGCCGAACAGCTCTACGACGACGGCGTGCGCGCCTCGATGAAGATGCTCAACGATTACTATCTCACGGCCTCGGAGAAGATCTCCGACGAAGAAATCAGCAAGTTCATAGCTGCCAACCCGCTCGGCAACAATCCTAAGGAAACCATCAACACGCAGGCTTGGATCCTGCACATGATGAACCCCGCCGAGGCGTGGGCTAACCTGCGCCGCAGCGACTATCCGGTGCTCAAGGATCGCTCAAAACTGGCTAAGTTCGAGAGCGACTTCACCTACGACGACAAGAATCTCACCACGCCGGTACGCCTGAAGTACCCGATGCTCGAGTCGAAATACAACAGCAAGCACTACGACGAGGCACTGCAGCGCATGGGCGGCAACGACGACTGGCACCACCGCCTGTGGTGGGACACCAAGGACATCAATGTCAAATAGACTTCATCGACCTGGTCCGACAGCGCCATGCAGCCTGCCGGGCCAATAGAACAACAAACAATTCAAGACAACGACAACCATGAAAACAATCAAGCATATCGCTCTGCGTGCTTTCGGACTGCTGATGATGGCCTGTGCCGCCACAGCGTTCACAGCCTGCTCTTCCGACGATGATCCGTTCTTCACTGCCGAGGAGACCGACGCACCGCGCATCCTCAACACCAACATCCCTGAGTGGAAGGATGGTCAGCCACAGGTGCTCGTCACGCAGAGCCGTACCAGTAATTTCGTGTTTAACATCATCGCTACGCCACGTCACTACACGACGATCTCGTGGTACCTCGACGGACAGCTTATCCACGAGGGCGACTCTATCGACCAGCCGTTGCTCGCCGGTGACCATGAACTGAAGATCGTGGCCACAACGACCAAGGGACTCTCCACCTCACGCACGACACGTGTGGTGATCACGCCCGCCGACGGCGATCCTGTGTTGGGTACCAAGGCCAAGGATCTGTGGGTGGCACCGGGAGCAAAAACCACGATCCACGGTTGCACCCACCTCGACAAGGTCGCCAAAGTGTTCATCGGTGGCAAAGAGGCTACCGCCGTCAGTGCTGAGAACGGCAATCTGACGCTCACCATGCCGACCGATCTGGCTGAGGGCGACTACCGTGTGGTGCTCCAGGACGCTGCCGGACAGCAGTATGGCGGCGGCACGATCAAAATCACCAACGAGCCGTATCCCGACAAGAGCGAGACGCTGTGGGAAGGCAGCTTCAACGTCACGTGGGGTACACCGTTCGACGCGCTCAAGGACGACTTCATCAACCATGTCCACGCCGGTACAATCCTGAAAGTCTATGTCAACGGCGACGGTCAGGGTACAGCCACCACAGCATGGTGGAACAACCTGCTCACGGGCAAGGGAGATCCCGAGCGTGGTGACATCACGATCAGTGGCAGTCAGGTACTCGAGTACGAGCTCACCGACCTCTCCATCCAACTTCTCAAGGAACAAAACGGTTTCCTGATGGTTGGAAACGGATACACCATCACTAAGGTGACGGTGGAATAAACCTACAAAAAACGCCGAGATCCCTCATAACCGCCATGGTTGTGAGGGATCTTTTTGTTCAAGAGAGACTTCGAACACCCTTTATACGCATCACTCCCAATGCAATTAGTCCGTCAAAGGATCAATCCTACGGAAGTAGTTATGCCAAAGAGGAACATATTTCGGGCGGTTTCTCCCAACACCTTATTTAATTCACGTCCATGATCGATCTTCAACAGATGGACGAAAGCCAGCGTATGCAAGGGCAGATAGACGATCAACGGAAGAAGGAAAGCCCATAGATGACCTTCAACGATAAAGACGACATTCAACAGCAACGCCACTACGCCGGACAGGAGATAGAGGATCTCGCCTCCGCGATGGCCGACTCTGACGACCAGCGTCATTTTTCCGTCGCGCCGGTCATTGTCGATGTCGCGATTGTTGTTGATTAATAATAAGGTGTCGATGACAAAACCGCAGGCCAACGAAGCCAGGAACACGGTCAGCGTCACCGTTCGCGGACCCTCCGGCAAACAAAGATAATAGGTCAGACAAACGGGAACGATGCCAAAGAACACCAGCACGAGCATGTCGCCCAAACCCAGATAGGAGAGCTTGGTGGTATAAAGAAAACAGAAGAGCACGCACAGTGCACCGACGAGAATCATCTCCAGTCCACCAAACAACACCAAGGGCAAGCCGACAACACAGCCGAGTGCCGTGGTGATGAGCAGTGCCTTGCGCATGGCACCTTCGGTCACCCACCCCATAGAGCAGGCACGCTGCGGGCCGAGTCGCGTTGCCGCATCGTCGTTGCCACGCTTGAAATCGAAATAGTCGTTGACGAAGTTGGCATCTATCTGCATGATAAACGCAAAGAGAAAGCACAGTACACAAGGCAACCAGGCTATCGCCCAGCCATGATCAGCTATCGTCAATGCCGTGCCGATCATCACCGGCACAGCAGCCCCCGTCAATGTCTTGGGGCGCGCGGCTAACAGCCAGGCACGGAAGGAATTAGTTTTTACGTTATTTTCTTCTATCATCTTCTTGTCTGTATTTAATCTGTCGATCAGAGAGAAAAAGCGACAGCCTCCCTGACCGTATTCAACAAAAAGAGCCTCAGCCTACGATAAGCATCGTCGACTGAGGCTTTTTCATAATTATGATTACTGTCAGGCATAATCTCCTACGCACGCTTTCGTAATGCTGCCGGAGGGTCTTCCTGACGGAAACTCATGGTCTTTGCTCATCCCGCGCGCGTTTAGAACTCAGCATTCTTCGGCGTACGTGGGAAAGGAATGACGTCACGGATGTTCTGCATACCCGTCACGAAGAGGATCAGACGCTCAAAGCCCAAGCCGAAACCAGCGTGAGGACAAGAGCCGAACTTACGTGTATCGAGATACCACTTATAGTTGTTCTCATCCATGCCGCGAGCCTCGATCTCGTCGAGCAACTTCTGATAGTTCTCCTCACGGACCGAACCGCCGATGATCTCGCCAATGCGCGGGAAGAGCACGTCAGTGCCCTGCATCGTCTTGCCGTCGGCATTCTTCTTCATGTAAAACGCCTTGATCTCGGAAGGATAGTCGGTCATGATCACCGGACGCTTGAAGTGCTGCTCTACGAGGTAACGCTCATGTTCACTGCTGAGATCCATGCCCCAACCGGTGACAGGGAATTCAAACTTATGTCCGTCCTTGACAGCCTGCTCCAGAATGCGGATGCCCTCGGTATAAGGCAGGCGTACGAAGTCCTCCTTGATGACAGACTCCAACGTAGCGATCAGCGTCTTGTCGATCATCTTGTTGAGGAACTCCAAGTCGTCCTTGCAGTTGTCCAAAGCCCACTTCACGCAGTACTTGATGAAGTCTTCCTCAAGGTCCATCAGCTCGTCCTTGTCGATGAAGGCAACCTCCGGCTCGATCATCCAGAACTCAGCCAAGTGACGCGGCGTGTTGCTGTTCTCAGCACGGAAGGTAGGACCGAAGGTGTAGATAGCGCCCAAGGCTGTGGCACCGAGCTCACCCTCAAGCTGACCGCTCACGGTGAGGTTGGTCTTACGTCCGAAGAAGTCCTTATCATACTCTACCTTGCCACTCTTAGCCACACGGTCGAGGTCGAGGGTAGTCACCTGGAACATAGATCCGGCACCCTCAGCATCGCTGGCAGTGATCAGCGGCGTGTTGAAGTAGTAGAAGCCATGGTCATGAAAATACTTATGGATGGCGATAGCCATGTTGTGACGGATGCGGAAGACAGCACCGAAAGTGTTGGTGCGCAGACGCAGGTGAGCGTACTGACGCATATACTCGAAGCTCTGTCCCTTCTTCTGCATAGGATAGTCGCTTGGGCAACCACCGTAGAGCTCCAGCTCAGAAGCCTGGATCTCGCAGGTCTGTCCTTTGCCCTGGCTCTCGACGAGCTTACCGGTGGCGCGAATGCACGCACCGGTAGTGATGCTCTTGAGCAACTCCTCATCCACCGTCGAAGGATCAACGACAATCTGAATGTTCTTAATGGTCGAACCGTCGTTCAAGGCAATGAAGTCCACCGCCTTGCTGCTACGATGCGAGCGCACCCAGCCTTTGACAGTCATCTCTTTTCCAAAGTCGGTGCTCCGCAGGGCATCAACCACTTTTGTTCTACTCATGATATGTCTCTCTTTGTTGATTCAAACATACTGTTCACAAACTCTCATTACTCGAACATGCCGCTGCGCAGCATCTCCACCTCTTTCTCGGTGAGGAAGCGCCAGTCGCCGCGGCGTACGTTCTTCTTGGTCAGTCCGGCAAACTGCACGCGGTCGAGTTTCACGACACGGTAGCCCAGGCTCTCGAAGATACGGCGCACAATGCGGTTCTTGCCGCTATGGATCTCGATGCCCACCTGGCTGTGGTCGCGATCGTCGGCATACTCGATAGCGTCGGCATGTACCTCGCCATCCTCCAGCTCAATGCCCTCAGCGATCTTCTGCAGATCCTCTGCTGCCACGTTCTTGTCGAGGAAGACGTGATACACTTTCTTTTTGAGGAACTTAGGATGCGTCAGTTTACTGGCCAGCTCACCGTCGTTGGTCAACAACAGCACACCGGTGGTGTTGCGGTCCAGACGGCCTACAGGATAGATACGCTCCGGACATGCGTCCTTCACGAGATCCATCACAGTCTTGCGCTGCTGAGGATCATCACTGGTAGTGACGTAGTCCTTCGGCTTGTTGAGCAGCACATATACTTTCTTCTCAAGTGTGACAGGCTGATCGTGGAACTTCACGACATCAGAGCGGAGCACCTTGGTGCCGAGCTCGGTGACGACCTTGTCATTAACCGTCACCACACCTGCCTGGATGAACTCATCAGCTTCACGGCGAGAGCAGACGCCGGCGTTGGCCAAGTACTTGTTCAGGCGAATCGGCTCGTTCGGGTCGATGTTCTCTTCCTTGTACTCGATACGCTTCTTCAAGCTATACTTAGCATTGGGATCATATCCCGGGCGGTGCTGTCCATAGCCGCCTTGACGGTTGTAGCCGCCCTGACGGTTATAACCGCCCTGGCCCTGCTGACGATAACCGCCTTGCTGACGATAGCCGCCCTGCTGACGGGACTGATAGCCACCCTGGCCCTGCTGGCGATAACCGCCCTGCTGACGGGACTGATAGCCGCCCTGTCCCTGCTGACGATAGCCGCCCTGCTGCCGGGGCTGGTAGCCGCCCTGCTGGCGAGACTGGTAACCACCCTGCTGGCGAGGCTGATAACCACCCTGCTGACGGGACTGATAGCCACCCTGCTGGCGAGGCTGATAACCGCCTTCGCGCTGCTGATAGCCACCCTCCTCGTTATTGTTGTTGTAGCGCGGACGCTGCTGATAGCCACCCTGGCGCTGCTGATAGCCGCCCTGGCGCTGCTGGTAGCCGCCCTGACGCTGCTGATAGCTGTTGCGGGGACGCTGCTCGCCACCCATCAAGCCGGCACCGAAGCCTTCGGGACGGAAGCTGCTGCCCTCGTCACGGCTGGCACTCTTGTCAGAGCTGAAAGTGCGCTGTGTATGAATACGTGGACGCTGTACGCGGCCATTGACGTAATCTCTCTGATAACCCTGTTGTGGACGATAGCCTTCACGGCCTGCATCGCTACTCTGCTTAGGTTGTACGGACGAATCCTGTGTGTTCTTTTCTAATTCTTCTGCCATAATAGTTACATTGTGTAGCCTCTCGGCTTACTTGTTAATACTCTTGAAAATGATATTCTAAAAATGATATTATTAATAATGTGTAATATGAAAACAAATCTTTAGACGTGCGATTACATACCCGTGTAGTTCATCGGTGTGATCGCCATCAGCTCAGCCTTCACGTCATCACTGACGTTGAGCGTCTGAATGAAATCGTGGATAGTCTGCTCCGTCATCACGTTGTTGGTGCGGGTCAGCGCTTTCAGAGCTTCATAGGGATGAGGGTAGCCCTCACGGCGCAGGATGGTCTGGATAGCCTCAGCCACCACGGCCCAAGTGTTGTTCAGGTCCTCTGTCATCTTCTCCTGGTGGAGGATGAGCTTGCGAAGACCCTTCAGCGTGCTCTCGATGGCGATGACGCTGTGACCCATAGGCACGCCGACATTGCGGAGCACAGTCGAGTCGGTAAGGTCGCGCTGCAGGCGGCTCACCGGCAACTTGGCAGCGAGGAACTGCAGGATAGCGTTGGAGATGCCGAGGTTACCCTCACTGTTTTCGTAATCGATCGGGTTGACCTTATGCGGCATGGCACTGGAACCGACCTCTCCCTTCTTGATCTTCTGCTTGAAGTAGTCCATGGAGATATACATCCAGAAGTCGCGGTCGAGATCGATGATGATGGTATTGATGCGGCGCATCGCATCGAAGATAGCGCCGAGATAGTCGTAGTTGCTGATCTGTGTGGTCCACTGCTCACGCTCCAGTCCGAGTTTCTCGCTGACGAAGCGGTTGGCGAAAGCCTTCCAGTCATAGTTGGGATAAGCCACGTGATGCGCATTGAAGTTGCCCGTCGCGCCCCCGAACTTAGCAGTAATCTTGCAGGCCTTCAGACTGTTGAGCTGTTCGGTCAGACGATAGACATAGACCATGATCTCTTTGCCCAGGCGTGTGGGTGAGGCAGGCTGACCATGTGTCTTGGCAAGCATAGGCACGTCTTTCCACTCATCGGCATATTGCTGTAGCTGAGCGATGAGCTCTTCAATCAAAGGATAGTAGACATCGTGCAGTGCCTCCTTCAGCGAGAGGGGCACGCTGGTGTTGTTGATATCCTGAGAAGTCAGACCGAAGTGGATGAACTCCTTGTAGGCATCCAAGCCTCCGATCTCGTCGAAGCGCTCCTTGATGAAATACTCCACGGCCTTGACATCGTGGTTAGTGATCTTCTCGATGTCCTTGACACGTTGAGCGCTCTTCTCGTCGAAGTTGCGATAGATGTCGCGCAAGCGTTCGAAAAGGTTGTGATCGAAGTCCTTTAGTTGCGGCAAAGGCAACTCGCACAGAGTGATGAAATACTCCACCTCTACACGAATGCGGTAGCGGATCAGTGCGTATTCAGAGAAGTAGTTGGCCAAAGGCTCTGTCTTGCTTCTATAGCGACCATCGATAGGCGAGATGGCCGTCAATGTATCCAGATTCATAATGCTGTTAATAAGCTGTGATAATACGTATTATATTCTATTCTGCAAAATTACTAATTTATTTCGACATCTAATAAAAGTGTAGTGAAAAAGATAATTAAAAAGGAAAAAAGAAAGAAAATAGGGGAGAAAAGGCGAGCAACGGAAAGACATCAAGCGCTTCTGCGCAGCAGAAGCCTACAAAACCAAGCACAACCCTTCCAGCCCGCAAGCGACTATACGAAAGAACCAAGCACACACATTGTCAACCCATAAGCGACCACGCACACGCTAAGCACCGCGGAGAAAGTTCTTTAAAAAAGAAGTATGCTGAAACGGGAGTCAAAGACAAAGCACTTTGACGTGGGCGTTGACGGATTCGAACCGCCGACCCTCTGCTTGTAAGGCAGATGCTCTAAACCAACTGAGCTAAACGCCCGATATAAAAATCCCCGCAATCCCGAAGGACTACAGGGACCACCCCTACGTGGGCGTTGACGGATTCGAACCGCCGACCCTCTGCTTGTAAGGCAGATGCTCTAAACCAACTGAGCTAAACGCCCCTATCTCGGATTGCGGGTGCAAAGGTAACACAATTATTTCATCCCACCAAACTTTTGGCAAGAAAAAAGTGTAAGGGCACAAAAAAGCCTCTGCGCTGCTGAATGAAAAGACAGAAGCGCAGAGGCTGATATAGAGGGGATGACAACCATAGAGCTTATAGAGCCATAGAAGCTATAGAGGCCATAGAAACTACAGAATCCCATAGAGATTATAGAAACCAGAGACACTATAGGAGCCATAGATCTCCATCGCTCAATCATCATCATCTCCCGAAACATTCTCCCCGCAGTCTCCTCCACGAAGGTGTCAGTGGTGTGCAGATCCCCTCCTTTCCCCTTGGGGAGAGGACGGGGGCAGGGGGAGAAGAGAGGCTGGTCTTTTACTTCTTGATCATCTCCACCGATCTCTTGAGGAACTCGTCGAGGGCTTTGCCCTTGAGCATACCGTTCTGCAGGAGAGCCAGGTCGATGAGCTGATGCACGATCTTGTTGTCCTTGGCATAGTCGCAGAGGATCTTGTTCTTCTTATCGCGCTGCTCGTTGACAGCCTTCTCCGTCTTTTCGAGATCGTCTTTTTCCTCTTTGGTGATCTCCTCTGGTTTCTTCTTGCTCTGACTCTGATGAAGGGCTGCAAGACGAGCCTGCTGGCCTTTGAGTTCACTCTCGATCGGCTCCAAAGCCTCGTCGGTAGCCTTATGGGTCTCGTCGAGCACCTCTTTCACGAGAGCGTGGTCGGTGTTGAGCACCACCGTGTAGCTGTCCGGCATCTGACCATAGAAGCTCATTCCCGGCTGGAAGTGGCTCATATCCTTCATACGACGCATGTACTCACTCTCCGTGATCAGCACCGGCTGAGCCTGCTCGCCGAGTGCCTCCATGTCGACGTTGAATGTAGCCTTGGTGTCTACAGGCATCTGCGAGCGGAACACCTCTGACAGTTTGTCGCGGTCGTCGGCTTCCAGAGCACTCTTCTTTGCGTCCTCCTTTTGGATGAGACGGTCGATGATGTCAGCGTCGACACGTGCGAAGCGGCTCTTCTCCAGCTTCTGCTCGAGCATCGACACCATCGGCATGTCGAGCTGGCCGTCCATCAACAGCACGCTGTAGCCCTTGTCCTCGGCAGCCTTTATATAAGAATACTGGTCGTTCTTGTTGGTGGCATAGAGATAGACGAGGTCACCGTTCTTATCGGTCTGGTTGTCCTTGATGAGCGTCTTGTACTCCTCCATGGTGAAGTACTTGCCATTGATGTCCTTGAACAGCGCGAAGTCCTTGGCACGGTCGTAGAAGTCCTCCTGCGAGAGCATGCCGTAGTTGATGAAGAGCTTCAGGTCGTCCCACTTAGCCTCATAGTCCTTGCGGTCGTCCTTAAAGGTCTGCTGCAAGCGGTCTGCCACCTTCTTAGTGATATATGTCGAGATCTTCTTCACGTTGGCGTCGCTCTGCAGATAGCTGCGGCTGACGTTCAACGGGATATCCGGCGAGTCGATGACACCATGGAGCAGCGTCAGGAAGTCCGGCACAATGCCCTCTACCTGATCCGTGACGAAGACCTGGTTGCAATAGAGCTGGATCTTGTTGCGCTGCAGGTCGAGATTGCTGTGGACGCGCGGGAAGTAGAGGATACCCGTCAGATGGAACGGGAAGTCGACGTTGAGGTGAATCCAGAACAGCGGCTCGTCCTGCATCGGATAGAGCGTACGGTAGAAGTTCTTATAGTCCTCGTCTTTCAGTGTCGACGGTGTCTTGGTCCACAGAGGTTCCACGCTGTTGATGATGTTGTCGTCCTGCGTCTCCACTTCCTTGCCATCCTTCCATTCTGTCTTCTTGCCAAAGGCGATAGGCACTGCCATGAACTTGCAGTACTTATTCAGCAAAGCCGTGATACGCGTCTTCTCAAGAAATTCCTTGCAGTCGTCAGCGATGTGCAGCACGATGTCGGTACCGCGGTCAGCCTTCTCAGTCTCCTCAAGCGTAAACTCTGGTGAGCCGTCGCATGTCCAGTGCATGGCTTGTGCGCCCTCCTGATAGCTCTTGGTGATGATTTCGACCTTGTCAGACACCATAAAGCTGGAGTAGAAGCCGAGTCCGAAGTGTCCGATGATGGCATTGGCCTCATCCTTGTATTTCGTCAGGAAGTCAGTGACACCTGAGAAAGCGATTTGGTTGATGTATTTGTCGATCTCCTCAGCGGTCATACCGAGTCCGCGGTCGCTGATGGTCAGCGTCTTGGCATCTTTGTCGAGCTTGACGTGAATCGTCAGGTCGCCGAGCTCGCCCTTGAAGTCGCCCTTCTGCGCCAATGTCTTCAACTTCTGCGTAGCATCGACAGCGTTGGAGACCATTTCACGCAGGAAAATCTCATGATCGGAATACAAGAACTTTTTGATGACGGGGAAAATGTTCTCTGTTGTAACCCCAATATTACCTTTTTTCATGGTACGCTTTCTTATTAGTTTTTGCCGATAAAAATGCAAAAAGCGTGCCACGAAGATTTTTTTGAAATTTTACCGAAATGTTGACAATACTTTGAAAGAAAATTGTTATATTTGCAACATAGATTCATTTCAATAGGTTAAGGTTAGTTTTTTTAAAAGGTTAAAGGCCCCAATCAGAGTAGTGATTACTGTGGATTGGGGATTTTTGTTTAATCTATTGACAATGATCTGCTCTGAGAATCGATTCTTTTGAGTCAAACGGCTTGCCGGCCATGATTTCGTGAATTTCGTGCCTTTTTTGTAATGCGTTGATGGTTAATGCGTTATATCAACGTTGCTTCTTTGCTATTTGCAAAATTATTGGGAATTACCACAGAAACAGTCCAATAATCCTGTCATCTCGGTGGAATGATGCTGTCATCTCGGTGAAATGAGAAGGTCATCTCGGCAGGATGACAGGATCAAATCACCGAGATGACATGGTCAAACCGCCGAAATCATAAAAAAACGAAGCAAAACACACCAAGTCACACCATCGTTTTTATCTGGAAGCAAAAATGAGTTTTTTGCGTTTTGTCAGTTTTTATTGGGTCTATATCCTTTACACCTTATTTATATATAGGGTGCTTCAAGCTGGGACACAGACAAGATGTCACGTCGAAGTCTGCCACTCTTGTCAGTGTGGAGGCTGCTTTCCTTTTGGCACGATTTTGGCAATTACACGGTTGGTTAGCGAAACGCAACAACCAATTTGAAGTTAAACATAAAAAACATAGCAATTATGACAATTAAACCATTAGCAGACAGAGTGCTGGTACTTCCTGCACCAGCTGAGGAGAAAGTAGGTGGAATCATCATTCCTGACACAGCCAAGGAGAAACCACAGCGCGGCGAGATCGTCGCCGTCGGCCAAGGCACTAAAGACGATCCTATGGTTCTGAAGAAGGGCGACACCGTGCTCTATGGCAAATATGCCGGAACAGAGCTGGAGGATGGCGACAAGAAATACTTGATGATGCGTCAGAGCGACGTGCTCGCTGTCGTAGAGGACTAAAGATCTGCCGAGCGCAGACATCTGTTTTCACTCAATCAGTTTACTATTATCATAACATTAAAAATAGGAAATCACAACTATGGCAAAGATTATCAAATACAATACAGAAGCCCGCAACCTCATCAAGGCTGGTGTTGACCAGTTGGCCAACGCTGTAAAGGTTACACTCGGTCCTAAGGGCCGTAACGTCATCATCGAGAAGAAATTCGGTGCTCCTCAGATCACCAAGGACGGTGTCACCGTCGCTAAGGAGGTGGAACTTGAGGATAAGTTCGAGAACACTGGCGCCCAGCTCGTCAAGAGCGTAGCCAGCAAGACTGGTGACGACGCCGGCGACGGTACCACCACAGCTACCATCCTGACACAGGCCATCGTCACAGAGGGTCTGAAGAACGTCACTGCAGGTGCTAACCCAATGGATCTGAAGCGCGGTATCGACAAGGCCGTGGCCAAGGTCATCGACTATATCAAGACCAACGCTGAGCAGGTCGGCGACAACTACGACAAGATCGAGCAGGTCGCTACCGTCAGTGCCAACAACGATCCAGAGATTGGTAAGCTTATCGCCGACGCTATGCGCAAAGTCTCCAAGGACGGCGTGATCACCATCGAGGAGAGCAAGACCCGCGACACCAGCATCGGCGTGGTTCAGGGTATGCAGTTCGACCGTGGCTATCTGTCTGGCTACTTCGTGACCGACACCGACAAGATGGAGTGCGTCATGGAGAATCCTTACATCCTCATCTACGACAAGAAGATCAGCAACCTCAAGGAGTTCTTGCCTATCCTGCAGCCTGCTGCCGAGAGTGGCCGTCCACTGCTCGTCATCGCTGAGGATGTAGACTCTGAGGCTCTGACGACATTGGTTGTCAACCGTCTGCGTGGTGGTCTGAAGATCTGCGCTGTCAAGGCTCCTGGCTTCGGCGACCGTCGCAAGGCTATGCTTGAGGACATCGCAGTCCTGACCGGTGGCGTTGTCATCAGCGAGGAGAAGGGTCTGAAGCTCGAGCAGGCTACGCTTGACATGCTGGGCTCCGCCAAGAAGGTGACTATCACCAAGGACGACACGACGATCGTCGGCGGTGCCGGTGCTAAGGAGAACATCCAGGAGCGCGTCAACCAGATCAAGAACGAGATTGCCAACACCAAGAGCTCTTACGACAAGGAGAAGCTGCAGGAGCGCCTCGGCAAGCTCAGCGGTGGTGTCGCTGTGCTCTATGTCGGTGCTAACTCCGAGGTGGAGATGAAGGAAAAGAAGGATCGTTGCGACGACGCACTCTGCGCTACACGTGCAGCCAGCGAGGAAGGTGTTGTAGTTGGTGGCGGTACCACATACATCCGCGCTCAGGAAGAGCTGAAGGATCTCAAGGGCGACAACGCTGATGAGCAGACTGGTATCAACATCGTACGCCGCGCTATCGAGGAGCCGCTGCGTCAGATCGTCTTCAACGCCGGTGGCGAGGGCGCTGTCGTGGTGAACAAGGTTCGCGAGGGCAAGGGCGACTTCGGTTACAATGCCCGTGAGGACAAGTACGAAGACCTGCGTCAGGCTGGTGTCATCGACCCCGCCAAGGTAGAGCGTGTGGCTCTGGAGAACGCTGCTTCCGTAGCAGGTATGTTCCTGACCACTGAGTGCCTCATCTGCGACAAGCCTGAGGAGAAGCCGGCTATGCCAGCCGCTCAGCCCGGAATGATGTAATTGAGACATCGAAATAAAGATACTCATAACCACGAAGAGGTGGCAAGCCATGTTGCTTGCCACCTCTTTTTTTGTGTCCATACGCAACGACGCTGATTCTATTCATAGGATTTTCCCCGAAAAGAAGTCATCACGATCAGGTCATTTTTTTATTGAATTTACAACTCAAATACCACCAACTATGGAAGAGATTATTCAAACCGCATCACACCCGACTACTGTCATCGAGTCAGCTTATTGATGCCGTAATGCAGCTCTATGACCATATCGTCAACCGATATAAAAAACGTTGCTGCAAGAAGGCACTTTTTGCTCGCATAGTTACCACATGTAATTACAACAACACCAGCATACTCGACGTGGGGCGGACATCGGCCAGATGCTGCTCTATGTCGGGATAATCATTTTTCGACTTGTCGATGACAGCAGTGAGAATTTGGTTCTGCGCATCTATGAGATTGTCATCTTTAATACAGAAATCAAAGGATAGCTGCTTGATGATGGAGTTGGCAATGTCAATACCCTTCTGTAAATCACGGTCGTCATCGCCAAGCTGATTGAAGAGTTGCTTGATGAGCGCATGGAGATATTGCGAGAGATACTCTGCAATATTGCTTTTGTCGATAGGCTTCTTGCCAATGTAGTATTTACATTGGTCCATCTCGTCCAGCTTCCTTTTGAAGAACCTGTTGATGATCTGCTCGTATATACCTAATTCCATTGCTGCTTATAAAGATTGTATATACGTGCAAAGATAATATGTTTTTTTGTAACTGTCGACACTCACCTTATTTTTTACCGGTTACAAGGTTGCATTATTCTCCATCCCGATTGCGTTCTTATTTGCCTAATATTATGGAAAAGGCAGAGCATGCATAGGTTAGTCTTTACTGCTTACTGCTACTGTTCTGATCACTCTGCACGGATTGCCGACAGCGACCACACCGTCGGGAATGTCGTGGGTCACCACCGATCCGGCGCCAATAGTCGTATTGTTGCCGATGGTCACTCCGGGTAAAACAGTGACGTTGCCGCCAAACCATACGTTGTCGCCGACATGGATAGGCTTCGATTTCCCTACCTGTTGGTTGCGTCGCTCCACATCAATGGGGTGAATGGCGGTGTAGAAATTGCAGTTAGGTCCGATGAAGACATTGTCGCCGAAAGTCACCTCTGCCTCGTCAAGCACCGTGAGATTGTAGTTGGCAAAGAAATGCTTGCCCACCTTGATATTGAAGCCAAAGTCGCAATATATCGGTGTGTTGACGTGTAAGCCCTCACCAGCAGCGCCAAAGAACTTGGCAATGCGCCGGTTGCGCTCGTCGATTTGACTTGGCGGCATTTGGTTGATTTCAAAGATTTCCTGCTGACTGCGTCGCAGGCACTTTATCAGTTCTGGGGCATTGGCTTGGTACCAATTACCGCTTTTCATCTGCTGAAAGACGTCTTCCTTTTCCATATTTCCCTAAAGATTGCACCACAATAGTCTTTGACTTTCGTATAAATTAAAATTTAACCATGCAGAAAAACAACGTACCTGAGTGGTGCTAACAAAGCCGCAATTCATCAGCACGGCACGGCAAAGGTACGAATAAAAACTGAGAGGCTGACGTCTTCGAGCGGACTATTTACCTTATCATTGTCTTCGCGTGATCTCAACAATATACATTCTACTTGGAAAATCATTGGTTTGTTCTGTCGTTTGGATAATATTTTGTACTTTTGCTCCACAATTAATAATAAAGTAAAAGAATAGAAAGATAAAGCATCATGCTGAACAAGATTTGCAATTTCATTTCAAAGTATATGGCAGGAATCGTCATTGTGGTAGCAGCGATGGCGCTTTTGTTACCGGCATCATTCAACTGGATTTCAACCTCGTGGATCACGCCGTTGCTTGGACTGGTCATGTTCGGCATGGGACTGACCTTGGATCCACACGACTTCAAGGTAGTCTTCACTCGTCCAAAGGACATCATCATCGGCAGCCTGGCTCAATTCATCATCATGCCGTTGACCGCCTTCCTGCTGTCGCGCGTCTTTGGTCTGAGCGATGAACTGGCTATTGGTGTCATCCTTGTCGGCTGTTGTCCCGGCGGTACCGCCTCAAATGTAATGACCTATTTGGCCAAGGGTGACCTCGCGCTGTCGGTGGGCATGACCACGGTCAGCACGGTGCTGGCTCCTTTTCTCACGCCACTACTCACCTTGCTCTATGCCGGTGAGCGTGTGCACGTCAATGCTCTTGGCATGTTCCTGAGCATCATTGAAGTAGTCATTCTGCCCATCATCTTGGGCTTTGTCTTCAAGAAACTGTTTCCAAGACAGACGCAACGACTATCAGCTTATCTGCCAGCTTTCTCTTCAGTGATGATTGCGTTGATCGTCGGTATTATCGTCAGTGCCAATGCTCCGAAACTGCTTACGGGCGGCTTGCTCATCGTGCTCGTCGTGGTGTTGCACAACATTTGCGGCTTGAGCATGGGTTATCTCGTCGGTCGTGCGCTCCGTTTGTCTCACAAGAAATGCTCAGCGATCTCCATAGAAGTAGGCATGCAAAACTCCGGTCTCGCCAGTTCATTGGCTGCCGTTCACTTCGCCATGTATCCGATGGCTACCGTCCCCGGTGCCGTTTTCTCTGTGTGGCATAATGTCAGCGGTGCTGTCGTCGCCAAGATCTACGCCAAGCAGCAAGAGAAAAAGGAGAAGGCAGAACAATGAAAGAAGACATAGAATCACAAAAAACTCGTGTGACCCTAAAGTCGCACGAGTTTTTTTGTTACCTATATATATATAAGGTGTAAGCGCAAATATTGGCTACTGTCCGTAAGCAATGGCGGTGATTTGTGTTAAACCTTTGTCGTTATTCTTCTTCCCGTTTCTCGATGTCCTGCATCAACTTCACGGCATCGACGTACTGCTCGATACCTTGCGCCACCTCCTGTGCGGCTTTCATGGCGAGGACGACGGTCTGTGGACGGTGCACCACGTCGCCACCGGCAAAGACGCCGCGCCGCGTGGTCATGCCAAAGGGACGCTCCAAGATCTTGACATAGCCTTTCTCGTCGACATCGATGCCATCTGTCGTAGACACGATGCGGTTGGCGGGACGCGAGCCGATGGCCAGGAAAATGCGGTCAAAGTGCTCTTCGCGGTCACCATCGTCGGTGTGTACGGTCACGCTGCCGAGTCGTCCGGGCTCACCGGCAATAAACTCCGTGACGCTGGACTTCCACCAGAACTTCACGCCCTCTTTGACGGCTTCGTCATATTCGCTTTGTATGGCAGGCATCTCTTCCTGCGTGCGTCGGTAGATGACCGTCACTTCGGCACCCAAGCGAATGGCAGTGCGGGCAGCATCCATGGCAACGTTGCCGCCGCCGATGACGCCGACACGTTCTCCGGCACGCAACGGCACCATATTGCGGGCGATGGCACCTTCCTGATAAGCGTTGAACTGATGGAGCAAGTAGGTCGACTGGCTCACACCGTGGAGCTTGGCTCCCGGCACGTCGTCCATGTTCTGTGGCACAGCGGTTCCCGTGCCCATGAAGATAGCGTCGAAGCCATGCGCGAAGAGATAGTCGACGGTGATGCCGTTCTCGCCCACCATGGTGTTGGTGATGAAGTTGACACCGAGCTCGGCAATCTTCTCAATTTCTGCTCTTACCACCGCCTTGGGCAGACGGTATTCGGGAATGCCGAACATCAGCACGCCGCCAGGCTCCTCAAGTCCCTCGTAGATCGTCACGGCGAAACCTTTGCGAGCCAGATTGCCCGCAACGGTGAGTCCGGCAGGTCCCGATCCGATGACGGCGATATTGCCACGCGTCTTTTGTGGCAGCTTTTCGCGTTGCAGGCGCATCTGTGTGTCGAAGTCAGCGATGAAAGCCTCCAGGCTGCCGATCTTCACGGGGTTGCCTTTCTTGTTGAGCACGCAGTGACCCTGGCATTGCTTCTCGTGTGGGCAGACGCGTCCGCAGATTGCCGGCAGGTTCGACGTCTCGTTGATGATGGCCATGGCGTCTCCGAGGTTGCCCTTGGAGAGTTGATGGATAAACGAGGGAATGTCATTGCCGATGGGACAGCCCTTGCGGCACATTGGCACCTTGCAGTGGAGACAGCGCTTGGCCTCCGTGATCGCTTCCTGCATCGTCAGGGGCTGCGGTGTGCTATAGTCGATTTGCTCTTTCTTCATGTTGTTACGATGTTTTGTAGAGATTGGTTGTGGTTATTAAAAGCTTGTTTTGTCAGATAGGGTTTACAAAAGTACGTATTATATCCGTACGCTTCGTTATATTCTGTAAAAAATTAAATAAGATTAACCTCAAACCGAGAAGAAATCTCTATTCAGCAAATGAAGTTGAAGCATAATCACTTGCTATTTACTTATTATCAAGAATTTGAGAATTAAAGAATCTCCTGCGCATTATTGTGCATTAATAAAAATTGGGGAATATAAGTTGCTTTGCTGTTTTCGTTCAGGCAATTCTTTTAGATTCCATACGGTATGCAGTAATTCTCTAATTCTCAAATTCTTGAGTTCTTCTTACTTGACTTTGAAGTGAAACCAATCGATGTCTACCTTTCCGCCAAGCTGCCGGGTGGCATAGTTGTAGATGCCGAAGCGTGTGCCCATGAAGAAGCGACGGTAGTCGAAGACGAGTTTGAAGCCGCTCAAAACCGTTGTCCAATGCTTGCCGTCGAGGCTGTAGGCCAGTGAGGCCACATCTTTGTGGAGACGGAAATCAGCACTCACCTTCAAGTAGACGATGTTCTGTGACAAGACCTTGCGGTAGACTTCGTGACGATGATCGGCAAGGACATGGTGATCTTTTGACTCCATCTCCACAGAGTCCGTCGAGGCCACGATATATTTCTTACCCTTTTCTTTCACTATGGAGAGCAGGGCGGCATCGTTCTGAAAGGCACAGAAGCCTGCCACATCGCCATCCTGCATCTTGCTGACATCCATGCGGATGATGCCCTCGCTCTGTGGTCCCATCATGCGAGTGGTCAGTGTGTTGCGGGCCAGAAAGATGTTGGGAGCCACAGCAGCCGTATGCAGACGCAGCCAGCCACGGCGCTCGGTGAGCGACCAGGCGTTGTCGATGGGGTTGTGGTTCCACTGCCAGTCGAGGCTCAGTGTAGACTTGTTGAACTCATCGCTGTTGACGATGCTCGTCTTCTTATTGCCCGCAAAGGGTACCTCCATCGTTGCGGGCACATAGTCCACCTTCGGCCAGCCGTCGGTCCAGCGGACAGGAGAGAGCGTCGGCACGCGGCCCACACCGCCACGGTCCTGGAAGATCAGCGCAAACCAGCGGCCATCTGGCGTGTCTACTATCGTGCCCTGCCCGACACCGCCGTATCCTCCGAACTCTGTCTCGAGCATCACACGCTTAGTGTATGGGCCTTGGATGTCTTTTGCGCGGTAAACGATTTCGCGGCGCGGATGACCGTTGGTCCAGGAAATCATCTGCAAGTAGTAGTATCCGTCGTGTTTGATGACACGAGAACCTTCGAGGAGTCCCTTCTCCTCACTGTCGCGCTGGAAGAGCTGGCGGTGAGATCCGTCCACGACCGACTTGAGATCGCTGCTGAGCTCCACCATCTCGCCGGTAGCATAGAAGACATACGCACGGTCGTCATCGTCGAAGAACAGCGTGGCGTCGTGGAAATGGGGCAACCGGCTGACGAGTGTCCACGGTCCTTCTGCCTTCTTGGCCGTCATGATATACGTCTCGCCACCAGGATTGTCATTGGGAGCGAAGAGTGCATAAAACCGTCCTTTGTGATACTTCAGCGAGGTGGCCCACTGCCCGCGGCCGTAGACGGTGCCCTGCTCCATATTATATTTAGGCGAGTCTGTGAGTTTGTCGAAGATGTAGCCCACCGTCTGCCAGTTGACAAGGTCGCGCGAGTGCATGATGGGACCGCCCGGCATGAGGTGCATCGTCGTCGAGACCATGTAGTAGTCGCTGCCCACACGGATCAAGTCCATGTCGGGCACGTCCGACCAGATGACGGGATTGGAGAACATTGCGGTCTGCGAAGCTTCGTGATTCACGATTTTGCCCATGGGCTTCTTCACCGTCTCCGTTGCCATCATGGGCAGCGACAGCGCGGCGAGAAGCAGAAGGGCAGGGATTGTTTTTGCTTTCATTGATTTGTCTGTTTCTAATCTGCTTGATTCATGAACGTTCAGATCTTCTTTGTAGAACATGGAATTGCCATGAATTAACCACGAATTATTTACAACGATGATGTTGATGAGTAATTCAAAGTCAGTTCATGAACATCCATGTAAATGATATATACATGAAACAAGCATCTAATTTATTTAGTCTTTATTGTTATTTTCTCTAACACCACACCCGGGTCGAGCGGTTCGAAGACGAGGCGATGGATGCCGTCGCTCAGCTGTTGCAACGGCAGCGTGACCTGCTTTTCAACGATGCGGCGGGCTACCGTTGGGTAGTAGATGCTGTAAATATTCTCCGGCTTCTCATTGAGGTTGGCGTTGAAGTTCACCGTCTCGCCCTTGCCGTCGAGGCTCACGCGGTAGCGCAGTCCACCCTGGTTGAGGAAGTCGAGCGTGCATTTCGTTGTCACGGTGATGGTCACGCTGTCGGTGGGTTGCATACCACGGAAGCGATACTCCAGTTGTGCGCCGTTGACCGATGCTGTAGTTGGCCGCAGCGTCATGGCACCGAGTGACGGTCCCATGAATGGGATGTCGATCCAGCGTGCGCCTTCGCCGTCGCGCTTGCTAAAGTAGTGTTCGGCCTCCAAGACCACTTTGTCTCCCTTGGCATCGATGATCCAGCTGTCGGTACGTGGTTTCACCTGATAGAGTTTCGGCAGCATGTCGTGGGGGAAGTTGTCATTCCAGGTGGTGTATCCGATGTGTTTCTGGATCATCATGCCGTTCCATTTGCCTCCTGCCATATTGTGATTGTAGGCAGCACAGAGCAGAGAGTCACGACGGAAGTCGTGGCGGCAGCGCTCCGCCCACGTGTTGGCATCGGGGTTGCCCTGCTCATAGAGCTGATGGTTCATGGCTTGGGCATAGTACATGTCGTAGAGATTGGCCATTGCCTGCACGGGGAAGAGGATGAGTTCCTGGTAAGCGTCGCGACAACTCTCGGGCAGAGCAGTGTATTGGCGTAGGGCGTCACGCTCCAAGGCAGCGTAGTCGCTGACCGCCTTCTCCCATTCGCCATCCTTCAGACTGTAGGTCTTGGCGTCGAGCATCTCCGCTGTGCAGCGTCCGGCAAACTTGCATTGCAGGTTAAGAATACGCGCGGCCTCCGCAGCCTGCTCCTCGCCGAAGGCAGCCGCACAGAAGCGGCGGGTGTGATCCAAGAGGTTTTCTGTGGTGTAGGCAGTGGGGTTCCATGCCATGTCGATGAAGAGCTGGATGGGATATTCCATCGGTTTGAGATCACCGACATTGAGGATCCACAGCCGGTCGATACCGTTTTCGGCAGCCAGCGTCAGCTGTTCCCACATATTCTGAATGGGCGTCACGTTGATCCATTTCGAGTTTCTCGGAGCCCCCACATAGTCGACATGATAGTAGAGTCCCCATCCGCCTTTGCGATTGCGCTCTTTTGGCGTAGGCACACGACGTACGTCGCCCCAGTTGTCATCACAGAGCAGCAGTATCACATCATCGGGCACACGCAGTCCGGCGTCGTAGTAGTCCATCACCTCTTTGTAGAGAGCCCATACCTGCGGCACCTCGCTGGCCTTCTTGCCACGCTCTTTCTCGATGATGCGTCGCTGGTTGCGGATGATTTTCTCCATGAGCTGAATGTTTGTGTCTTCGCTCATGGCCATGTCGCCGTCGCCGCGCATGCCGATGGTGACGATGTCTTCCGTATTTTTGTTGCGGCGTACGCCACCTGCCCAAAAGTTGTCCAAGGCCTTCTGGTTGGTGGTATAATCCCACTGTCCGCCTGCTGCCTCACGTGAAGCGCGGTCCTGCGGCTCTACGTTCGGGTCGTCGGTATGGCCATGCCATTCCTTTTGTGAGCGGCACATCGGCTCGTGATGTGAGGTGCCGATGATGATGCCACGGTCGTCAGCAGTCTTGCTGTTCAGTGCGTCGTCGGCATAGAAGGCCCAGCCCCACATGGCCGGCCACATGAAGTTTGCCTTTAATCTGAGCAGCAACTCAAAGACGCGGTCGTAGAAACGGTGGTCGCCGTAGTTTGTGCCATAGGTGTTTTTTACCCATGTTGTCAGGCAGGGAGCCTCATCGTTGAGGAAGATGCCGCGGTACTTTACTCTTGGAGAGGGCTGGTATTGACGGCCGTTGCTATATACAATATGGTCTTGGTGCTTCACGGGAACATCAGCCCACCAGTACCACGGCGACACGCCCATCTCGCGACTGAGTTCATAGATGCCGTAGATGGTGCCGCGCTTGTCTGAGCCGACGATGACGAGATTGCCGTCAACAACGTCGATGAGATAGCTCTCCCATTGACCGCGCAGTTTCCTGACGTCGATTTTATGGGCTTTGACGATGTTGCTGATCATTCTACTCTTGCCGAGCGTGCCGGCGATGATGTGTCCGTGTCCCGGCTGATTGGCTGATGAGACGACAAGTACGGGTGCTGCTTTACCGCAGACACGCCCAATGTCAGCACTGAGATCGCGTGCTGCCAGTCTGACACCCGTCCAGTCTGTGGTGTCCACGACGATGGCGGCAGGCTGCTGTCCGGGCTTGGCGATGCAAAAATCATTGGCACTGGCCAGTAGAGGAAACAGAGATAATAAGAATAGGAGGATCTTGTTCATATTGCTTATAAAAGATTATCTAATGCCAAAAACGGCATACGACTTCCCGGGTTGGGTGTCGATGTCATATTCATATACGCGCGGAATCTTTACCTCTTCGACTTTTTCTGTGTGGATGAGCAGCTTCCTGACTACAGCAGGAGCAAACAGCGCATTGGGGCAAGCACCTTTGGCTTCCCGCAATCCTTGACTTTTCAGTGGCTGGTAAGCGCGCAGACGCAGCACGCCGCCGATGGTAGAGGTGATGGTGGCTTGTTTAAGCTTGCCGTCGCTCCACTGTTCACTGACGACGAAACCACCACGGGTTCTGATACCCTTCACGCTTCCCTCGTGCCAGGCAGCAGGCAATGCTGGCAAGAGATGCACGGCACCGTCGTGACTCTGTACCAGCATCTCGGCGATGCCAGCGGTGAAACCAAAGTTACCGTCAATCTGAAAGGGTGGATGCGCATCGAAGAGATTGGGATAGACACGGCCGTTGGGATACTGCCGTTGCAGTGAGTCGCAAGGTAGCAGGTGCAGCAGGTTGTTGATGATTTGCAGCGCATGATCGCCGTCGAGCATACGTGCCCAGAAGTTGATCTTCCATCCTAAGCTCCATCCCGTGGCCATATCGCCGCGCTGGAGCAGGGTGGTGTGAGCGGCGCTGAAGAGCTCAGGATGGCTGAAAGGCGAAATCTGATTGCTCGGGTACAGCCCGTAGAGATGAGAGATATGGCGGTGCTCGTCTTTCGGATTGTCACCGTCTTGCAGCCATTCTTGCAGTTGACCGTAGCGACCTACTTGCATGGGAGGCAGCAAAGCGAGCTTCTCTTGTGCCTCGTGGCGGAATGTCGTGTCGGTACCGAGTATTTCTGAAGCCCTGATAGCCGAGGACAGTGCGTCGAAAGCAATCTGGTTGTCCATCGTGCAACCCGCTGTTACGGACGTGCTTTTACCCATTGGGCCGTGCTCAGGACTGACAGACGGAGAGAGGAGAAACGCTTTGTGAATGTTGAATGCTGAATGATGAGTGTTGAATGAAATGCTACAAGAGTCGAGAGAAGTGCTACCAGAGTTGAAAGTTGAAAGTTGAGAGTTGAACTGATAGAGCGAATCTGTGGGCACGATCTGGCCATAGTCCATCAGGAAGCGGGCGGCGGAGCGGAGAACAGGATACCACTGACGCAGGAAACTCTTGTCGCCTGTGAAGAGATAGTGTTGCCACAGATGCGTTGTCAGCCACGCTCCACCGCAGGGAAACATGCCCCAGTAAGCACCGTCGATCGGGCCGGCAACACGCCAGATGTCGGTGTTGTGATGAGCTACAAAGCCACGGCAGCCATACATTGTCTGTGCGGTTTGGGCACCAGTCTGGCTGAGATCGTGGATGAGAGAAAAGAGAGGGGGCAGGGTAGAAGTGAGGTTGGTCACCTCTGCCGGCCAGTAGTTCATCTCGGTGTTGATGTTGATGGTGTACTTGCTGTCCCACGGTGCATTGCGTTCCTTGTTCCAGATACCTTGCAGATTGGCAGCCTGTCCGCCGGAGCGTGATGAGGAGAGCAGGAGATAGCGGCCATATTGAAACATCAGCGTCACAAGACGGGGATCTTGCTGCTGAGGATATTGCTGGAGCAAAACGTCTGTCGGAAGAACCTGACTTTGTGATTTTGCGGGATTGATGCTTAAGCTTACCGTGTTGAAAAGCGGCTGATAAGCAGCTATATGTGCCCGAAGTTGCTCGGCATAGTTACCGGCAAGAGCCTGCTCCAACGCCAGTTGTGCCTTGCCTTCCGCGTCATCGCTGATGTCGTGATAGTTGACGAAATTCGTGGCAGCGGTCAGATAGATGGTAGCGGAGGTGGCATGAGTGATGCTCAGACGATCGTCTTGACTCATCGTTTTGCCGTCGGTTTTCACAGCCACCTTGCACACGGCATGCAGTCCGGCCTTTACGCCTTCCTGTTCTTCACCCTGACAGACCATCGACAGTTGCTGTCGTTGAGTCTCTACCTTGTGGTTGAGGATTGAGGAAAGCGAGACACTGAAGTGCAAGGCACCTTTTCGCGAAGCCTGGAGATGCACCGCCATGAAACGCCCGGCAAAAGAAGTGAAGACCGTGCGCTTGATTTTCACACCGTCTTGAACGAAAGTTGTGGTATTAACCGCTTGCTCCAGAGACAGAGAGCGATGGTAGCGGTTGTCACCAGAGAGCTTGGCCGATGCTTTGAGCTGACGTTTGTTTCCCTGCCCTTCCGTAGGCATGTCAATGAGCAGCGAGCCCAACGGCAAGAAGCGCATACCGTTCTTACCGGTGAAGAAGTTACGGTTGATGACACCCTCGGCCTGTTCCTCCTTACCATGACGAATCAGTTCGCGCACACATTGCAAGGAATCTTTGGCACGTGGCGCATCGTTGTTGTAAGGTGATCCGGACCAGAATGTAGTCTCATTGAGATCGATACGCTCGTGCAAAGTACCGCCGTAGACCATCGCCCCGATGAATCCGTTGCCTAAGGGCAGTGCTTCCCACCAGTTTCGGGCAGGTTGCTGATACTCCAAAAGCAACCTTTCGTGGATAGAAGGGTTCGTACTCCAACTCTGAAGACAGATGAGCAGGAGTGAAGAGAGCATCAGAAAATACCCTTTGGTTTTGGTTCGCCAAGTATAGATAGAAGGAAATAGCTTTGCCATCATGAGTTGTTTTCAGTTATTTCTGCAAAGTTACGCATTTTGTCTCAATGTCTATTTGCCAAACGTTTCATTTTACTTGTTATTTGTTGCAGATGAAATGTATTTTTGCTCTTTTGTTAGTTTCCTTTGTCAATATCCGAACAGTATTTTGCATATTCGTTATTTTTGTGTTACTTTGCAGCAAGAAAAGAATTAAAGAGTAGAAGCATCGATGAAAGCGGTACTCACGATCACAGGTTCAGACAGTTGTGGCGGTGCCGGCATACAGGCCGACATCAAGACGATCAGTCAGTTGGGAGGCTATGCCCTCACGGCCATTACGTCCATCACGGTTCAGAATACGTTGGGTATTCAGAACTATTACGACTTGCCCCCGGAGACTGTTCGGGGACAGGTGGAGGCCGTCATCAATGATGTGGAACCCAATGTTGTGAAGGTGGGACTGATCCGCACACTTGCCACGCTCAACGTCATTGTCGACTTGTTGCAGAAATATCGTCCCGACAGCATCATCTATGATGCCGTTGTGCGCACAGCTCAGGGCGAGCAGTTGATACCCGATGATGTTCACGACATGATAGTCCGGCGCCTGCTGCCCCTATGTACTGTAGTGATTATCGGCAAGGAACAGTCCATCAGTAAGTTGCCCGATTCGATACATACGATCGCTATCGACGACAATCCCCAGCACGGTTATGCCAATGGCTTCTCCTCGGCGCTGGCCTGCTTCGTCAGTCAGGGACTCTCATTAGCGGACGCTGAGAGCAAGGCACGGGCTTATGTCAATGCCCAGTCAGCCACAGTCTCAGATGCTACGGGGCGCTGTGGCGAGCTTTATCGGTTGTTTCTCGAAGCGATCGCCGAACGGGGCGACGAGTATCACGACATCAACTATTATGCCGATCACCTCAACGTCAGTGCCCGCTACTTGGCGCAGGTCACCCATCGGGCTGTGGGGCTCACCCCAAAACAGATTGTAGATAAGGAAATGACACATATCCTACAGTCAGCATTGCTCTCGTCGGCACAGCCACTCCAGCAGTTGGCCTATGACCACGGCTTCACCTCCCAGCAGCATTTCACCAAGTTCTTCAAGAAGCAAACGGGGCTGACGCCAAGTCAATACCGTGCGGAGGTCAAGCGGAAGGCAGAAGAGAGATAAAAAGCGAGTTAGTATTGAATAGTTAGAAAACAGGATAAACAAAACAACTAAAGGTAAAGAAACAATGGAAAACGACAGACAAACTTTGAACCGCAACTTGGCACAGATGCTCAAGGGCGGTGTGATCATGGACGTAACGACACCTGAGCAGGCAAAGATCGCGGAAGAGGCAGGAGCGTGTGCCGTCATGGCGTTGGAACGCATCCCCGCAGATATCCGTGCCGCAGGCGGTGTGGCCCGCATGAGCGATCCGAAGATGATCAAAGGCATTCAGGCTGCTGTGAGCATCCCGGTGATGGCCAAGTGCCGTATCGGACATATTGCCGAGGCTCAGATCTTGCAGGCTATCGACATCGACTACATTGACGAGAGCGAGGTACTTTCGCCTGCCGACGATGTCTATCACATCGATAAGACTCAGTTCCGCGTGCCCTTTGTCTGTGGCGCCCGCAACCTGAGCGAGGCTCTGCGCCGTATTGCTGAGGGTGCGACGATGATCCGTACCAAAGGTGAGCCGGGAACCGGTGATGTGGTTCAGGCTGTGCACCACATGAGACTGATGCAGAGTCAGATTCGTGACCTTGTCGCTAAGCGCCCCGACGAGCTTTTCGAGGCAGCCAAAGAGCTGCAGGCACCTTACGATTTGGTGAAATATGTCCACGATCACGGCAAGTTACCGGTGGTGAATTTTGCAGCCGGTGGTGTGGCTACACCCGCCGATGCTGCTCTGATGATGGAGTTGGGTGCTGAGGGCGTATTTGTAGGCAGTGGCATCTTCAAGAGCGGCAACCCCCGCAAGCGTGCCGCCGCTATCGTCAAAGCCGTCACCAACTACAACGATCCGAAGGTGCTGGCAGAGATCAGTGAGGATCTTGGCGAGGCCATGGTGGGCATCAACGCCGACGAGATACAGCTGTTGATGGCCGAGAGAGGCAAATAAGCGAGAGGAGGACCTTTGTCTATGAATAAACGTATTGCTGTGTTGGCACTGCAAGGAGCCTTCATTGAACATGAGAAGATGTTGCAGCGGCTTGGTGCGGATGTCTTTGAGATCAGAGAGAAAGCCGACTGGCAACAGCCTAAGGACGGCCTCGTCATCCCAGGCGGCGAGAGCACGGTGATGGCCAAGCTGCTTGTGGAGTTAGGCCTTCACGATGAGATTCGCAACGACATCGTAGCCGGTCTTCCTGTCTTCGGCACTTGTGCGGGCCTGATACTCTTGTCGGAGTATGTGCGCCAGCATGAAGATGAGGAAGCGGAACCGATGGCAGGAGGGCTGTCGACCATGGACATCACCACTTGCCGCAATGCCTACGGCCGTCAGCTTGGCAGTTTTGCTACAGAAGCCGACGTGGAGGGCGTGGGCAAGGTGCCCATGACGTTCATCCGAGCTCCGTATATCGAGTCAGTAGGACCCAAGGCTGAGGCTTTGGCGAGCGTCGACGGACATATTGTAGCCGCCCGCCAGGACAATCAGCTCGTCACTGCTTTTCATCCCGAGCTCACCGACGACACCCGTGTGCACGAGGCGTTCCTGAAGATGATATAGAGAGAACAGGAGCTATAGAGGCAATAGAAGCAATAGAAGCTATAGAAACTATAGAAGCAATAGAGGCCATAGAAGCCATAGAAACTATAGAAGCAATAGAGGCCATAGAAGCCATAGAAACTATAGAAGCCGCGAAAGCCGACAGGCTTTAACAAATAAAATACCCCAAAGCCGCTCAAATGCTGCTTTGGGGTATTGCTTTTCTCCCCCCTTGGGGGGAGTTAGAGGGGGCTCCCCTTAGTGGGGAGTTAGAGAGGGCCTCCCATTCTCCCCTTTTTGAGGGAAGTTAGAGAGGGCCTCCTTTTTCTTAGATGATCTCGCTCCAGTCTTCCTTCGACTTGCGAACGTAAGCCATATAGCGGCGCTTAGCGCTCTTCTCGGTCTCGTCAAAGAGTTCGTCGGCCTTGTCAGGGAATGCCTTCTTCAGAGAAGAGAAGCGGACCTCACCCATGAGGTAGTCCTTGAACTTATCCCAGTTAGGCTCCTTGGAGTCGAGCTGGAATGGGTTCTTACCCTGCTCTGCAAGACGCGGATCGTAGCGCCACAAGTGCCAGTATCCGCAATCCACAGCGAGAGCCTCCTCATGCTGTGAGCGACCCATGTTACGCTTGTCGGCCTTAGAGCCCTTGATACCGTGGTTGATACAAGGAGCGTAAGCGATGACAAGTGACGGGCCTGGGTAAGACTCAGCCTCACGGATAGCCTTCAGAGTCTGCGCATTGTCGGCACCCATAGCGATCTGGGCGACATAGATGTAGCCGTAGGTGGTCTCCATCAGACCCAGATCCTTCTTGCTCACGCGCTTGCCACTGGCTGCGAACTGAGCGATAGCACCCAGAGGAGTAGCCTTGGAAGACTGACCACCGGTATTGGAGTACACCTCAGTGTCGAGCACGAGGATGTTGACATCCTGTCCCTGAGCCAGTACGTGGTCGAGACCACCGTAGCCGATATCGTAAGAGGCACCGTCACCACCGATGATCCACTGTGAGCGCTTCACGAGATAGTGCTCCAGCGGCTGCAGTTCCTTGCAGAACGGGCAGCCAGCCTCTGCGCCCTTGTCGATCAGCGGCTTCAGCTCAGCGGCGGCAACCTTAGAGCCATCGGCATTGTCCTTCTCCTCAATCCACTTCTGAGCGGCAGTCTTGAAGTCATCGGGAGTGTGCTCGCCGGCCATCGCCTCGTTGAGCAATACGGTGATACGCTCCTTCATCTTCTTGTTGGCAAGGTTCATGCCCAGACCAAACTCACAGAAGTCCTCGAACAGAGAGTTGTTGAAAGCAGGGCCCTGTCCCTTTTCGTTCTTGCAGTAAGGAGTAGAAGGAACAGATGCTGAATAGATAGATGAGCAACCCGTAGCGTTGGCGATCATCTCACGATCACCGAAGAGCTGGGAGATGAGCTTCACATAAGGAGTCTCACCGCAGCCTGCACATGCGCCTGAGAACTCGAAGAGCGTCTGAGCGAACTGAGAGTTCTTCGGACTCTGCTGGATGTCTACGAGATCCTGCTTAGACTTCACGTTCTTGACGAGGTACTGCCAGTTAGCGGCTTCCTTCTTCATCTGCTCGTTGTCAGGATCGAACGGCATCATCTTCAGAGCCTTCTCCACCTCACCGGTTTCCTTGTTCTTCTTGCCCGGGCAGACATCGGCACAGTTGCCGCAGCCAAGGCAGTCGAGCACAGACGTCTCGATACGGAACTTCATGCCCTTGAGGGCTTTCGGAGCCAGCATGTCGACGGTCTTGCCATCGAAGCCGGCAGCTTCCTTCTCATCCATGACGAACGGACGAATGCAGCCGTGAGGACAGCAGAAGGCACACTTGTTACACTGGATACAGTTGTCAGGATTCCAGACCGGAACGAAGGCTTCCACGCCACGCTTGTCATAAGCGGCAGTGCCCACTTCCCAACGTCCGTCAACGGTGTTGTGCTTGACGAAGTCTGAAACCTTGAGCAGGTCGCCGGCCTGAGCGTTCATCGGGCGAACCAGCTCCTTGACGAATGCGGGTGCGTCGTCCTCGGCCTCCTGATCATCAGACAGATTAGCCCATGCAGGGTCGACCGTCAGCTCTTTGTACTCACCGCCGCGGTCAACGGCAGCATAGTTCTTGTCGACCACATCCTGGCCTTTCTTGCCGTAGGACTTCACGATGAAGGCCTTCATCTGCTCGACGGCGAGGTCGATAGGAATCACCTTGGTGATACGGAAGAAGGCAGACTGCAGGATGGTGTTGGTGCGGTTGCCCAGACCAATCTCCTGACCGATCTTCGTAGCGTTGATGTAGTACACCTTGATGTGGTGCTTAGCGAAGTAGCGCTTCACCTTGTTGGGGATGAAGTTCACCAGCTCGTCGCCGTCGAAGATGGTGTTGAGCAAGAATGTGCCATTGTCGCGCAGACCACGTGTGACGTCGTACATGTGGAGGTAAGCCTGCACGTGGCAAGCCACGAAGTTAGGCGTGTTGACCTGATAAGCGCTGTGGATAGGCTCGTCGCCGAAGCGCAGGTGAGAGCAGGTGAAGCCACCGGATTTCTTGGAGTCGTAGGAGAAGTATGCCTGGCAATACTTGTTGGTGTTGTTACCGATGATCTGCACTGAGTTCTTGTTGGCACCGACCGTACCGTCAGAGCCCAAGCCATAGAACTTAGCCTCGAAGAGTGAGTCGCCACCCATTGGGATCTCCTCGACCTCTGGCAGAGAGGTGAAGGTGACATCGTCGACAATGCCTACGGTGAAGTGGTTCTTCGGCTCGGGGAGTTCCAGATTGTTGAACACGGAGATGATCTTGGCTGGTGTGGTGTCGGAAGAACCGAGACCATAGCGGCCGCCAACGATGAGCGGCTTGCGCGGATCGTCATAGAGTGCGCTCTTGACGTCGAGATAGAGAGGCTCTCCCTCAGCTCCCGGCTCTTTGGTGCGGTCGAGCACGGCGATGCGCTTCACGGTGTCAGGGATAGCCTTGCGGATAGCCTCGACAGAGAACGGACGATAGAGGTGTACGGCCACCATACCTACCTTCTTGCCCTGCTTGGTCAGGTAGTCGATAGCCTCGCGGGCAGCCTCTGTGGCAGAACCCATCAGTACGATGATGTTCTCAGCATCCTTGGCGCCATAGTAGTTGAAGAGATGATACTCGCGGCCGGTGATCTTGGAAATCTCGGCCAGATGCTTCTCCACGATCTCCGGCACCTTGTCGTAGTAGGCGTTGCAGGCCTCGCGGTGTGTGAAGAAGGTCTCAGGGTTCTCAGCGGTACCACGTGTGTCAGGGCGCTCTGGGCTCATGGCACGGTCGCGGAAGCGCTTGATCCACTCAGGGTTGACGAGGGGACGGATGTCCTCCATGTCCATGGCCTCTATCTTGTGGTACTCATGAGAGGTGCGGAAGCCATCGAAGAAGTTGATGAAAGGAACCGAGCTTTCCAGTGTGGAGAGATAAGGCACGGCAGAGAGGTCCATGACCTCCTGGACAGAACCGGAGCAGAACATGGCGAAGCCGGTCTGACGGCAGGCCATGACATCCTGGTGATCACCGAAGATACACAGGGAGTGGCTGGCCAGCGTACGTGCGGAAACGTTGAACACGCAAGGCAGCAACTCTCCGGCAATCTTGTACATGTTTGGGATCATCAACAGCAGGCCCTGGGATGCCGTGTAGGTAGATGTCAGTGCACCGGCCTGCAGTGAGCCGTGAACGGCACCGGCAGCGCCACCCTCAGACTCCATCTCCTGTACGGAGACCGTCTGACCAAACAAATTCTTACGACCCTTGGCAGCCCACTCATCGACGTGTTCAGCCATAGGAGACGACGGCGTGATGGGGTAGATGGCGGCCACCTCAGTAAACATATAGCTTACATGAGCGGCTGCGGTGTTACCATCACAAGTCATGAATTTTTTTTCTTTTGCCATTTTTTGAAAAATAGATAATAAAAGTTGATAATGTTTTTGCGTATATATATAAATAGGTGTCAGTAGAGCATACCGAGTAGCCATAGTGGTATCTGGTCGCCGTGACCTATTTTCTGATGGTATCGTGCGTAGATCGTGCCGCTGGCGTTGCGGCTTTTGTCTGCCACGAGTGCGTCGCAGACGCGGAAGTGCAGTTTGTTGTCCACGAGATAGCAGTGGTCCTTGTCGCCCTGGTTGACGAGATGGTCCTTCCACAGCGTGTTGACGAAGAAGGTCTCCATGACCTCCTGCGTGCTGCTGGTGATGGGGTAGATGACATACATCAGATTGGGATTGTGCATCATCACCTTCGAGGGCTTCTTGGGGAACTGCTGTCCGGGATTGTAGATGAGGTTGATCAGCCGGGCGTCGGCAAGGTATTTGATATAGTTCATCACCGTGGCGCGGCTGGTATCTATCTCGTCGGCGAGCTTGCTGATGTTCGGCGCCTGCGGACCATTGAGGGCCAGGAGATAGAAGAGCTTTTTGATCTTGGTGAGGTATTTCAGTTCTATCTGTTTGATGAGCAGGATGTCCACCTCTGTCATCATGTTCATGGTCTTGAGCAGATTCTCCATGAAGTTGCGGTTCTCAAGGAAGAATGGGTAGAAGCCATGATGGAGATAATCGACAAAGTAGGTCGTGGGATCCACTCTCTGCACGATGTCCTTGGCGATGGCCTCATGGTTGCTGACGATCTCATCCAGGTTCAATGGCGCAAAGTGGGTGCGCGCCTTGAGGTTGAGATATTCCCGGAAGGAGAAGCCGCGGAGATTGTAGCTCTTCACCACGCCATTGAGTTCGGGGTTCTCCTCTTTGAGGCGCATGACGCTGGATCCGGTGAAAATGATCTTCAGCTGGGGATATTTGTCGTAGCACTCGCGCAACTCCCGGCTCCAGTTGGGCTGCTTGAACACCTGGTCGATGAGCAGCACCTGGCCACCTTGCCCTACAAACTCACCGGCAAAGTCGGCGATGCCTCGCCCCTGGAAATAGAAGTTGTTCATGTTGACATAGAGGCATCTGTGGTCGTTGCTGCCGAAATGTTCCTTGGCGTATTGCAACAGGAATGTCGTCTTTCCCACGCCACGTGTGCCCTTGATGCCAATGAGGCGGTCGTTCCAGTCAATCTCGTCCATGAGGACGCGTCGGACTGGGGCGTTGGTGTGATCCACCAGATAGGCATGGGTGCGAAAGAAGGATTCCATAGATGTCTGTGATGTCTGTATTGGTTATGCAGTGCAAAGATAGTGATTAATTTTAATTTTGCAAACCATAGATAGCAAAAACTTTTGTTTTTAGCAAATTTTGTACTATCAGGAAGGCGCTACAGGTTGGCAGCATGGGGGTGTGCTCTCTGTGGTCGCCCTGGCTCTGCATGGCCTGTTGGCGGTAGAAACAAAAAAAGAGCTTCTCACGATGAGAAGCTCTTCTTGTCGGGGCGACAGGATTCGAACCTGCGACCACCTGGTCCCAAACCAGGAGCGCTACCGGACTGCGCTACACCCCGCATTGCTTTTCTTTTGTCTTTCTTCCGGTTCTCCACAGAGACCGGAACAGTCGATTTCTGATTAGCGGGTGCAAAGGTAAGATAAAAAACTGAAACGACCAAGGGAAATGTGCTTTTTTTTGTGCTGACAGTAAAAATATAGTTGAACATGATGTTAACATCATATAATTTTTTTATTTTTGCACTTGAATTAAGACGACCGATATTTCTGTACAAGAGTGGATATAGTCTGATAACGCAGTTTACAAGAGAAAGATTAAAGATATGTATATATGAAAAGACTTTTTGCCGTAACGCTATTGGTGTTAGGCTTTGCCGCTTTGGCTCAAGCCGAAACCAAGTTGCCACAATGGATCAACGACGTGAAGCTCTCGGGCTATGTGATGACACAATATCAATATAGCGACCAGGAAAACGCCAAGTCCAACTCGTTTAACATCCGTCTGGGCCGTATCGCCCTCGAAGGCCGTATACAGCAGGACTGGTATTGGAAGGTGCAGTTGCAGTTCAACGGCAACACGTCCACGCTCGGCAACTCTCCGCGTGTCGTCGACGCGTTCACCGAGTGGCAGAAATATAGTTTCTTCAAAGTGAAGGTCGGTCAGTTCAAGCGTGCTTTTACCTTTGAGAATCCAATGCATCCTATCGACCAGGGATTCTTCAGCTATGCCCAAGCCATCAACAAGCTGTGCTATTTCTCTGACCGCAGTGGTGTCAAGGCCAGCAACGGACGTGACATCGGCGTGCAGGTGCAGGGCGACTTCCTGCCCAATGCTCGGAAGCGCAACTTGCTGCACTATCAGATAGGTGTCTACAACGGACAAGGCATCAACACCAAGGATGTGGATCAGCAAAAGGACGTGATTGGCGGCATCTGGGTGATGCCCGTGGCCGGCATGCGTCTTGGCGTCTTCGGCAGCGAAGGCACCTATGCGCGCAAAGGCAACTGGACCGACGAGAGCGGTGAGCACAAAGGCGAGGTGCGCAAACTGCCGCAGCACCGCTATGCCATCTCGGGCGAATACAAAGTCAGCGACTGGACATTCCGCTCGGAGTATGTCCACTCTACCGGTAAAGCCTTCAAGGTGTCGGAGTCCGGCGGCAATGGCACCACCGACTGCACCGTCAACGAAGCCATCGGCAGCAAGGCCGACGCCTGCTACGCTCTGGTCATTGCCCCAGTGGTCAGCAAAAAACTCTACGCCAAAGCCCGCTACGACCTCTACCGCCAGTCGGCTGAGTGGGGATCGAGCCGCACACAGTACGAGGCCGGCTTCAACTATCTGTTCAACAAGAACGTACAACTCAATGCGGAATATATGCGCGTCAACGACCGTAATCTGGCTAAGCCAAACTACAACATGATCGACGTGCAGCTCGACTTCCGTTTCTAATTAATAATTTATATGACTTCAACACAGGAACCGACATCAACGTCAACGCAACATCAGCATTATCATCACGAACATCATCACCATCATCATCACGTCGATCAGTCCGAGGTGAACAAGCGAAAGGCTTTCAGAAGCATCAAGTTGAGGGATATGGCCGGCAAGATCCTTACCGTTGTCCTTACGGCTTTTGCCATCGCTTTGATGTGCTTTGTCTATTGGATCTACACGACCGAGTAGATGATTGCTACGCCGCCTCACCGGATATTTCCGGTGAGGGGGTGCCGGCAAGCTTGCCAAATGATGTCGGAGGAGAACGTGCAGTGTTGAATAAACTGACATTTTAGAGGCTTTGTTTTGGCGTTTTTTCCCAGCAAGTGTCCTGTCGCCTGCGATTTCCCGCGTTTTTCGAGCTTTTTCTTAATTGGTTGAATAGCAACGAGATATATAAACTGCCACATTTTGGTATGAATTAAAAGCGGTGAGAAGTCCCAAGATTCTTTGTAGTATTTGGGGCATCTCGGTGGTTTTACCTTGTCATCTCAGTGATTTCTTTCGGTCATCTCGGTGATTTCTTTCGGTCATCTCAGTGATTTTGCCCGGTCGCTTCAGTGGTTTCTTTCAGAAGTGCCCGTTTTTTCTTGTTGTCATCATTGCCTTTCTTGTTTTTCTCCCTGTCTTTTTCTCTATATTTCTCCCTTGTGCCGACACGTTTTTGTCAATATGTTTGTATGTCACGCGCCACTCATTGTTTTGTAATGACCCCAATCGCTCACCGCAAACATCTTGGCAACATGAAGAAAAGGCAAGTCGACTATGGCATACAGAAAGGTCCCGGCAAGGACCTGTATCGGGCCCTTGCGTGATAATTATGAGCTATTTGCCGGAAATATTTGCGTAATTCACGCAATATTAGTAACTTTGCACACGCATAGGGTCTGGCAACGGACGCAGGCGAATGATAAGGAGTAAATCAAGACAACACAAACACAATGATAAGACACAGGTTCGTGGCATCTCTGGTTGTGGCCGGGATGTCTCTCTTCACGCAGGTGATGGCTTCCAATGGCTCTGGCCTGCCTGACCACGTCAATAACGGCATATCGAAATTTTTCCGCCCTATCTACAGTCAGGGCGGCTACAACTCGTGTGGCTCCTCGGCCAGCATAGGCTATATGTTCACCTATGAGTGGAACGCGTGGAACCTCAGCGACGCCTCGCTGCCCCAGAACCAGTTTGCTGCCATGCTGCAATACGACCATGCCGGCATGGGACGTGAGGCCGAGGGCGAGTATGTGGGCTTCACCAATGCCAAGCTCTATGGCGGCAACTATGTCAGCAGCATCTACGGTGGTTATGAGGCCAACACCGACAACGCCGGATGGATACAGGGCTACGAGAGCTTCTTCGACGGCATGCGCCACCGCCTCACCTCGCGCCACTATGCCGTCATCCCCAATATCGACAAAGGCTCCAAGACTGCGCTCGGCAGTACGGCGATGAAGCAGTGGCTCTATAACCACTGCGGCGACAGCGCATGGCCGGTGGTGACCGACGAGAACGGCACCCATGTGGTCGGCGGTGTGCTCTACACGGGCTGCGGCATCTCGCAAAGCAAGCAGGGACGCATTCCCGACACCGAGACAAACAGAAAGATCGGCGTGGCTGGCAAGGTGTTTATGCAGCGATGGAACACCGGAGGCGCTGACCACGCACTGATGATCGTGGGCTATGACGACCGCATACAGTTCGACATGGACGGTAACGGCATAGCCGGAGAGACCAGTAACCATTTTGGCGACAACGAAAACGGTGCGTGGATCATCGCCAACTCGTGGGGCTCGGGATGGGCCAACGGCGGATTCATCTACGTGCCTTACTGCCTTGGTGCCGGTACCGGCAACCGTGAGGAGAAATGGCTCACGGCGAAGGGCGACAGCGTCGTGGGATACAGTTCGGCAGCGGGCAACACCGGATGGACGCCCTCTGCCTATGAGCTGCGCGGCGGCTATGAGCCCAACCGCACGATGAAGGTGACCATGAGCTATGACCACCGCTCGGAGATCAGCGTCAGCGTGGGCGTGAGCCAGGACACCACGGCTACACAACCCGAATACCAATGCGTGTTTCCTTATATCAACTATTGTGGCGACGGCAAGGACGACGGCGTCGAGGCTGCCATGCCTCTGCTCGGCCGATGGGCCGACGGCAAGATCCATGACGAGCCGATGGAGTATGGCGTGGATCTCACCGACCTGACAGATCAAGTCGACGTGACGCGGCCGCTGCGCTATTTCCTCATCATCCACTCCAAGGACAAAGCCCAGGGTCAGGGCAAGGTGCTGCAGGCCAGCGTGATGGACTACCGTCTGGACAAAGAGGCTGTGGAGTATCCCTTTGGCGACAGAAACGTCAGCATACGCAATGCGGGCGCAACCACGATGATCTCTACCGTGGTGCCGGGGCTTGACCTGAAAGCGCCTCTCAACGTGACGGCCACCGATAACGGCATTGTGTGGAGTGCCTCACCGCAGACGGCTCTCAAGCCTGTGGCTTATCGTGTGCTGCGCGATGGCAAGATCATCGCCACCACCGATAACACCTTATATAATATAGCAGCCACAGCCACCGACACGTCACGCTATGCCGTGAAAGCCGTCTATCTCGTTGGGCGTGACTCGCTCCTGTCACCGGCCAGTGCCAACGTAGGATTCCAGACAATGGATGCCCAACAGGCTTATGCCCGCAAGACACTGAACTTCACGCAGGGTGCCTTCACCATTCCTCATGTATGCGACGAGAAACACGACAGCTACACCATCGAATACTGGCTCAAGGCCAGCAAGGTGGACAACTGGACAGAGTCCATTGGACACGATTGGAAAGGCGGCTTCCTATGGCAGGTCAACAAAGGCGGGTCGATGACGGCGGGATGGTCTACGTCTTCCGACAATCAGATGGTGACCGACCCCGGACTCATCAAGGCCGGTGTGTGGACGCATTTGGCGCTCGTTATCAACGGTCCCACCATGACGTTGTATGTCAATGGTGAGAAGGGGAAAGCGTTTACCGCCACCGGGAACAGCGGTATGCCTGCCAACAGCAATGGCCTGCGCTTCGGTGTGGCAGAGACCGATAACCGTCGCCCGCTCTTTGGCAACGTCGCCGAGGTGAGGGTGTGGAGCACGGCACGCACCGCACAGCAGATCAAAGACAACATGCACCGGGCCATCGCACGTCCTGCCTCTGCCGACGGACTGCTGGCCTATCTGACGATGGACACCTGTACTGTGGACGGGGTGAAGAAGATCAAGGACTGGGCTCACGGCCACGACGCTACACTCGTCAATGACTGGTATGTCGCCGATACCTTCGGCACCGACTTTGTGTTGCTCAGCCCCGACAGCGTCTGTGTAGCAATGCCCGATAGCGTAGTGGCCGGAGCCCTGCTCTCGCCCGACGTAGTCTCACTCGATGTGGCGGATGCGCGGTGGACCACTGGTCAGAGCCGTTCTGTCACTACTTCTGCGCTGAAGCCCTCGTTTGTGATGACGCAGCCGGGTCGGCAGACGGTCAGCCTTGCCGCCACGCTTCTCGACGGCCGCACGATCAACCATGACTATGAGGTGGTGGTGACCGACGCTCCGGCACCCACCGCCGACTTCACGTTCACGCAGGACAGTGTGAAGGGTACCACACGCGTTAGCTTCCTCTCCCGTAATAAGGCTGAGGGGTGCGCCTACAGCTGGACCGTTGAAGGAGCCGTGAAGACCTCGGCCATTACACACGACATGGCCACCGCCTTCACCCATACCGGTGTCTTCCCAGTGACACTTGTCGTGACCACCCCCGACGGCCGTAGGCTCCAGCAGACGAAGCACGTCACTGTGCTCGCCTCAGCGCCGGTGGCGGGATATAGCATCGATCCGACCGACAGATATATCATCAAAGGTCAGGCGGTGACGCTCAAGGACAACAGTCTGTACAGTCCGACAGCGTGGACATGGGATTTGATGAGTGGCAACTGTGCCCTGCGCGGCATCGACAGCACGTGGACAGTCGCCCCGCCGCGTGCCGGTGTCTATACGCTTTATCAGCGGGTGAGCAACAGCGTCGGCGACGATCTGAAACAGACCGACCGTGCCCTCATCGTCTGCAATGCACCCTCCTACACGGGCTTGGCCTTTGACGGCACTGCCAAGCGCACGCTCTCCACCCTGTCTCTGCCTGGTATCGGCCGGGAGTGGACGCTTGACTACTGGCTCGATCCCAACGACATGTCCGGTACAGGCAATGCTATGTATGGCCTTGATGCCGATGGCAAGGTCCGGCTGACGCTCTACGCCAACAGCAAGGGCACGCTCACCGTCAAGACCGATAGTGGTGAGGTCTGCTCGCCCGAGGCATTCTATGTGGCGAACGAGTGGCACCACTATGCCGTGACATGCAGCAACAAACTGCTGACCTTCTACCGCGATGGACAGCCGTTGGGTACTGCGACACTGGCTCCTGCCGACTATTCGTCCCTGTTCCATTCCCTGCAGGTGGGTGGTGCCATCCCAATGGACGGCTGCATCGATGAGCTGCGTGTGTGGAAGAAGCAACTGACCCAGGAGCAGATAAAGGCGGTAAGCACACAGCCGCTCACGGGCGACGCGCTCGCCACGGCGCGCGACGACAACGGCCTGATCGCTTACTACAACTTCAACGGTCAGGAAAACAACGGATATGCCGTTGCCGACTCCTCGGGGCTGGGGCACGATGCTGTGCGCAGCAGCGACTTTGGTCCGATGGGCGACTCATGGAAAGCTTCGAAAGGCGTCTTTGCCCTTGACTTCGACAGTGCGGTGTCTAACGATGTCACCACGGGTGCCACGCTTCTGAGCAATGCCTACACCCAGGTCGTTGGTGTGAGCGACGAAGAGACCAAGCGCGAATACTGCCCCGTGGACTACGCCTTCGACAACGACGACAATACGCTCTGGCACACCTCTTATTATAAGGGCGAGATCAGCTATCCCCACAGCGTGACCGTCACACGCACCGATGAGGCCGCTATCACCGGCATGGCTCTGTACATCACCGATCAGCGAAAGCAGAAATACCATCCTGTCTGTGTCACCGTGGAGCAGAGCGATGATAAGGTCAACTGGGAAACGGTGGACAAAGCGCATCATCTGCTCTACACGCCACGCCCGACACTGCGGTTTGAGCGGCCTGCCACGAAGCGCTACGTGAGAATCACCTTCACAGCCAGTGCCGAGGGCAATACCCTCATGACCGTCAACGACATCAAGTTCTATGGCAGCAGCACCATGCCAGCCAACCGTGCGACGGTGGCTCTCGGCTATGTCAGCTGTTCTGATGAGGAGACGAAGGACGAGAAAAGTCCCGGAAACAATGCCGTGGACGGCGACACCACTACATTGTGGCACTCGCACTACAACGGAACGGCAACTCCTTATCCTCACAGCATCACACTGAGCAACACCCATAACGACGCCATCCGGTACATCGGACTCCTCCTCCGCGACATGACAAACTATGCGGTAGCAGACATGAAGGTGTATGTGGCCGACAGTGCAAACGGTGCATTCACGCTGGCCGATAGCGTGAGGGTGCCTTATCAGGCCCATCCGCTGGTGAGACTGAACAAGATCATCACGTCGCCCTACGTCAGACTGGTCTTCACTCATACACGCAACAACAGCAAGACGTTCCTGGCCATTCACGAGATCACGGCCTACGGCGACTCTTGGCCGCTGTCGGTGAGCAGCGCCGGTCATGCGACATGGTATCACAGCCATGCCGTGAAGGTGCCCGACGGGGTGAAAGCCTCTTCGGTGACGGTGAACGACGACGGCACCCTTGACACGCCCTACGAGTATGGAACGGGAACAGTGATACCGGCCTATACGCCGGTGCTCTTCCGGGGAGCCGAAGGCAACTATCCTTTGGACTATACGGTGGAAAAGGGGACGGCTCCCCTCAACAATAATCTGCGGGGTACGCTGACCGACTCGGTCACAATAGCCTGCACAAAGTGCTATCGCCTGTCGCTGAACAGCAACAACGATCAGGGATCGGTTGGCTTCTACTTTGCTACAAAACAGGGCGAAAGCTTTGTCAATAAAGCTCATAAGGCTTATCTTGCTGTCTTTAAATCGTCCGCGGCACGCTCATTCTTCGGATTAGGCGGCGCAGCCACAGCTATCGGGGCGATAATCGTTGACGATGATGCTGCGCAAAAGCCAAGCGCCGACAGCAAGGTCTATAATCTCCAAGGACAATATGTCGGTAAGTTGGGTGACAGACTGCCCGTGGGAGTATATATCTGCAATGGAAAAAAGATCATCATCAATAACAGATAGAAAGGTTAAAACACTGATTATCAATAATAGACTGGAGTATATGATGAAAAAGAAATACGTGAAGCCGGCCATAAAAGTCCTGGCCGTGGAGATGGAATCGACGATCCTCGTCAGTTCTGTGTCTACATACGATTCCCCAAGCGTCTCTCCACAACTGGCCAAGCCTGCTGTGTTTGAGGACGAGCCTGCAAGTTCGACCGACAACTTGTGGTAGTAGCGGCCGGAGCACTCCCATACAGCTGAGGGAAAAAGATGTCATGTCCGCGCTCACAGAGTGACGGGACAGAGGATAACAAAAAAAACGTCGCCACAATGGCGACGTTTCTTTTTTCTATATATGTGGTTTATACGATGCCCTGGGCCATCATAGCCTTGGCGACTTTCAGGAATCCGGCCACGTTGGCACCCTTGACATAGTTGACATAGCCGTCGGCCTCGGTACCATACTTCACGCACTCGGCGTGGATTGAGTTCATGATGCTGTGGAGTTTCTCGTCGACTTCCTCGCGGCTCCACTTCAGTCGCTCAGAGTTCTGCGTCATCTCCAAGCCTGAGACAGCCACACCACCGGCATTGCTGGCCTTACCCGGGCAGTAGAGGATCTTATTGTCCTGGAAGACTTTCACAGCCTCAGGCGTTGAAGGCATGTTAGCACCCTCGCTCACGGCGATGACACCATTGGCGACAAGCGTCTTGGCAGCCTCGCCGTCGATCTCGTTCTGTGTAGCGCAGGGTGTGGCGATGTCGGCCTTTTCGCCCCAGGGCTTGGCACCGGGTACGTATTTGGCTGTCGGATACTCCTCGACATACTCCTTGATACGTCCGCGCTCGATGTTCTTCAGTTCCATGATGTAGGCCAGTTTCTTCTCGTCGATGCCGTCGGGATCATAGATGTAACCGTCGGAGTCGGAGCAGGTCATCGGTGTAGCGCCGAGCTGCAAGAGCTTCTCCATGGTGTACTGTGCCACGTTTCCGGCACCGGAGACAAGCACTTTTTTGCCCTTGAGGTCGATGCCCTTGGTGGCGAGCATGTTCTGCAGGAAGTAGACATTGCCGTAGCCAGTAGCCTCAGGACGGATCAGCGAACCGCCAAACTCCTGGCCTTTACCCGTGAGGATGCCGACAAACTGATGGGTGAGCGCCTTGTACTGGCCGAACATATAGCCGACCTCGCGTCCGCCGACGCCGATGTCGCCGGCAGGAACGTCGCAGTCCGGACCGATATAGTTCCACAGCTCACGCATGAAAGCCTGGCAGAAGCGCATCACCTCAGCGTTGGACTTGCCACGGGGCGAGAAGTCAGAACCACCCTTTGCGCCACCCATCGGCAGTGTGGTGAGCGAGTTCTTGAAGGTCTGCTCAAAGGCGAGGAACTTCAGAATGCTGACATTCACAGACGCGTGGAAACGCAAGCCGCCTTTGTAAGGGCCGATAGCGTTGTTGTGCTGGATGCGATAGCCCATGTTGGTCTGCACGTTGCCCTTGTCGTCAATCCAGTTGACGCGGAACTGAATGACACGGTCGGGGATGCACAACCGCTCAATGAGATTGGCGCGGTCGAACTCCGGGTGTTTGTTGTACTCTTCCTCGATCGTTCCGAGCACCTGGCTCACGGCCTGGATATACTCGGGCTGGTTGGGAAAACGCTGCTCCAAGCGAGCTACTACTTCTGTTGCTTTCATAATCTGGTTGTTTTCTTTATTGGATGTTTAAGTTTGCTCTCTTCTATATATAATAATGTGTATGTGCATGTATCTCCATGCAACTATTTCTTTATCTTTTGCAAAGGTATACCTTTTCTGTGAAAAAACCAACAAATAGACAAAATATTTATTGCAAAACACCAAAATTGTAACTTTATCCTTTTTTCTTGCTTGCGGACAAATTGCTTTTCCACGGTCAGTGTCTCTCTAAGATGGGTCGGTATCGCATTTTGTCATAACCGCGATACGTTGTGGAACGTAAGTAAATGAATATCAATTCTTAGTTAAATTCCACTCACGTGACGGTTGAATAAGATGTAAAAAACGGCTCATTAAATTACGTGAAATGAGGAGGAATTATCCGCGTTGGGACATACAATCTCGGCTTTTTTTGCTTATCTTTGCACTTGAATAGTTGACGGCTACGGAAAATTTAATCGATTCACAAGGAAGAAAGAATTTCCTTTTTGGAAAACTTTTGCAGAAGAGAAAACAAAAAAGTTTCCCGTTTTAAACGACAACAACGGTCATTGAATACAGAAATAAAACACTCTAAACCCAATTAGATAAAGCTATTAAAGGCATGGAAATGAACAACTTCGCCATTACCAAGCGTGACGGCTCGAAAGAAGCTTTCTCGCTCGACAAGATCATGAATGCGATCCTCAAAGCATTCAATTCGGTCAACGAACCGATCAACCTTGGAGCCATCTCCAAAATTCTCAGCCATCTCAACATCCAGGATGGCGTGAAAGTGGAGGACATACAGAACCAAGTAGAGGAGGCACTCATGAGAGAGGGCTACTATCGCGTCGCAAAATCGTTTATTATATACCGCCAGGAGCATAAGGAGGACCGGGAAGTGCTCGACAAGATGAAGTTCCTCTCGGACTATATGCAGGCCGAGAATGCCGCCACCGGATCGAAATTCGACGCCAACGCCAACGTGGAGCATAAGAATATTGCCACTCTTGCCGGTGAACTGCCAAAGAAAAACTTCATCCGGCTGAACCGACGGCTGCTGGTTGAGCGCATCAAGAAGATGTACGGCAAGGAGCTCGCCGACGAGTATATCGACAAGCTCACACACCACTTTATATATAAGAACGACGAGACCAACCTGGCCAACTACTGTGCCTCGATCACGATGTACCCCTGGCTCATCGGCGGCACGACCAGCATCGGCGGCAACTCCACGGCACCGACAAACCTCAAGAGCTTCTGCGGCGGATTCATCAACATGGTGTTCATGGTCAGCAGCATGCTCGCCGGTGCCTGCGCCACACCGGAATTCCTGATGTATATGAACTACTTCATACAGAAGGAATACGGCAAAGACTACTATAAGCACGCCGATGATGTCGTGGATCTCAGCCTGAAGAAGCGCACGATCGACAAGATCATCACCGACTGCTTTGAGCAGATCGTCTACTCGCTCAACCAGCCCACCGGTGCACGCAACTATCAGGCGGTGTTCTGGAACATCAGCTACTACGACAAATATTACTTCGACTCTATCTTCGGCAACTTCTACTTCCCCGACGGCAGTCAGCCCGACTGGGACGGGCTCAACTGGTTGCAGAAGCGCTTCATGAAGTGGTTTAACCAAGAGCGCACCAAGACGGTGCTCACCTTCCCCGTGGAGACCATGGCCATGCTGACCGAGGACGGAGACTGCAAGGACAAGGAGTGGGCTGACTTTGCGGCAGAGATGTATGCCGAGGGCCACAGTTTCTTCACCTATCTGAGCGACAATGCCGACTCGTTGAGCTCGTGCTGCCGACTGCGCAACGAGATCCAGGACAACGGTTTCAGCTATACGCTCGGTGCCGGTGGTGTGTCCACTGGTTCCAAGAGCGTGCTGACGATCAATCTCAACCGCTGCATACAGTATGGTGTGAACCACGATGGTGACTTCCATCCTTTCCTTGAGCATGTCATCGATCTCTGTCATAAGGTGCAACTCGCCTACAACGAGAATCTCAAGGAGTTGCAGGCACACGGCATGCTGCCGCTCTTCGATGCCGGATATATCAACATCAACCGGCAGTATCTCACCATTGGCATCAACGGACTCGTGGAGGCTGCTGAGTTCATGGGCCTGCAGATCACGCCCAACGACGACTATAAGCATTTCGTGCAGGACATCTTGGGAATGATAGAAAAGTACAACAAGCAGTACCGCAGCAAGGAGGTGATGTTCAACTGCGAGATGATCCCGGCAGAGAACGTCGGTGTCAAGCACGCCAAGTGGGACCGCGAGGACGGCTATTTCGTGCCGCGCGACTGCTACAACAGCTATTTCTATGTGGTGGAGGACGACTCGCTGAGCATCCTCGACAAGTTCAAGCTCCATGGCGCTCCCTATATCGAGCACCTCACCGGCGGCTCCGCACTGCACATGAACCTCGACGAGCATCTCTCCCAGAAGCAGTATCGTCAGCTTTTCCGCGTGGCCGCTCACGAGGGCTGCAACTATTTCACCTATAACATCCCCAATACCGTCTGCAACGACTGCGGCCATATCGACAAGCGTTACCTCAAGGAGTGCCCGGTCTGCCACTCCAAGAATGTCGACTATCTGACGCGCATCATCGGCTACCTCAAGCGCGTGAGCAACTTCTCCGAGGCCCGCCAGTCCGAGGCCCACCGCCGCTTCTACGCGGGCATCGACCGTCTGCCGAAGACACAGACCTTTGCCCTCGGCGAGCGAAGCAAGGCACATCAAACAGTAAAGGAGGAGAAGTAAGCAATGCTGAAGTACGTCAATACCGACATCGTGTTTCAGGAGATCCCGGACGAGACGACGCTGGCCATCAACATCTCACGGTGTCCGTGCCACTGTCCGGGATGCCACAGCAGCTATCTCGCCCAGGACTTCGGCAACCCGCTCTCCACCGATGCCCTCGATCAGCTGATTGCTGACAACGACGGACTCGTGACGTGTGTCTGTCTGATGGGAGGTGACGCTGAGCCGCAGTCGGTCAACCACCTCGCCGCCCACGTCCGGGAGAAGCATCCGGGGATGAGAGTAGGGTGGTACAGCGGCCGTCTGCGCATCGATCACGCCATCGACAAGCACAACTTCGACTACATCAAGGTGGGACCCTACATCAAGCATCTCGGGCCGCTCAACTGTCGCACGACCAACCAACGACTCTATCATGTCGTCGGCAACCAGCTCCACGACATCACCGCCTCTTTTTGGAAGTAAGCGAAAAGGTCGAGACTAAAGGCGGAAGCCTTTCTGCCGTCTGGCACCATCGCTTTTTTGATCTTATCCGCAACCATTGGCTCTGCTTGGTTGCGGATTTGTCGTTGATAGAGGATGAGGATCTAATATGGGGCAAACGTGGACAAAAGGACCAACTACGAGGACGCAATTGCTGACGAGTAATCCTTATTAGGGATAGCCGGAACGCTGAAATAATGATTATTGCACTAAAAAAGTCATTTTTTCGCCGTCCGGCTATCTTTTTTTGCCTATCTTTGCAAAAACAAACATTATGAAGAAAACACTTTATCTATTACTTTTTGCCTTCATCGTATTAACGATACCCGCAAATGCTAAGAAAAAGACTGTGATCTCTGACCGCCAGTGGTGGGCAGGACAGGCTTATAAGATGGCACAGCCCGTGCTGGAGAATATGGCGAAGGGCGAATTGCAAAAGAATATGCAGATGGAGTTCTCGCCGAGCTTTGACAACCGTAACCGCAAGGTGGCCTATATGGAATGCTTCGGCCGTCTCATGGCCGGCATCGCTCCATGGCTGGCTTTGCCCGATGACAACACGGAAGAGGGTAAGATGCGCAAGCAGTTGAGGGAATGGGCTCTCCAAAGCTACAGGAATGCCGTTGACCCAAAGAGCCCCGATTATCTCTGTTGGGGCATCGGCGGACAAAATCTCGTTGATGCTGCTTACATCGCTGAGAGCTTTCTGCGTGCTTACGACGCGCTGTGGATGCCACTGGACAAGCAAACCAAAGAGGAATACTTCAAAGAGTTCAAGAAACTACGGAAGATAGATCCACCCTATACCAATTGGCTCCTTTTCTCTTCCACTATAGAGAGCTTCATGGCCAAAGCCGGCGGGGACTACGACCAATACCGTGTCAACTCAGCCATCCGTAAGATGGAGGAATGGTACACGGGTGACGGATGGTACAGCGACGGGCCTGACTTCACCTTCAACTATTACAGTAGTTATGTCTTCCATCCAATGTATCTCGAAACGCTGCAGGCTATGGTAGATGCCAAGGCTAACACGCGTCTCGACTATCAGAAATACTATAACCGCGAGCTGAGCCGTTGCCAAAAGTTCTCTATCATCTTGGAGCGATTCATCTCTCCTGAAGGTACATTCCCCGTTTTCGGCCGCAGCATTCCTTATCGCAATGCAGCCATGCAGCCATTGGCTTTATTGGCTTGGTACAAGCAGTTGCCGAAAGAACTCACCAACGGACAGGTGCGTGCAGCACTGACAAAGGTCATGCACCGCATGTGGGACAAGGGTGACAACTATAACGAGAAGGGATTCCTCAACATAGGATTCTGTGGCCATCAACCGCAGGTGGCAGACTGGTATACCAACAATGGCAGTGAGTATATGGCTTCACTGTGCTTCATGCCGCTTGGGCTGCCTGCCGACGATGCCTTTTGGACGGACGCCGCCCAACCTTGGACACAGGTGAAAGCTTGGAACGGGCAAGACTTTCCGAAGGATCATCTGTGGAAGGATCAGATTCAGACACATGACAAGTGGTAAACTTTCTCGTATAAGAAAACCTACTATCATCAACCTATCTCAATCAAAAGACATGATAACGATCAAGAACAAATACCTCTGGATGGTGCTGATTGCCTTGCTGCCGCTGCTGCCCTTGCATGCTCAGCATCGTATTGCTCGTAAAGCAAAAGCCAAGGCCGCTACTGAGCAGAAGGCGAAAACACTCAATCAGATTTTTAAGGTCAACGACTACTGGCAAAAGCATCATACACCGGAGGCGACTGCTTTCTGGAATGTGGCCGCATACCACACGGGTAACATGGAGGTTTGTAAATGGCTGACGCAAGAGCTGAGCAGCAATAAAAAACTGTCTGCGAAAAGGCGTAAACTGTTGACAGATAAGCTCAACGCATACCTTGCCTATAGTCTGCGGTGGGCAGAGCATAACCAATGGAAAGGAGCGACTGAGGCTGATACGGCTAAGTGGCTCTATAAAAAATACGGAGAAGACCAACAGCATGTGCTCTTCGGTGACTGGCAGATCTGTTTCCAGACCTACATCGACTTATATAATATGTTTCAAGTCCAGCAAGGAAGCAAGGGACAGACTCTCACAAAGATGGAGATCAGCAGCCCTGACTTGATGACGGCAAGAGCTAAGGAAGTGATGGGATACGTTGTCTCACACTCTGCTCACGACTATTGGTGGTGGGCTGACGCCTTGTACATGGTCATGCCCGTGATGATGAAGATGTACAAGCTCACCGGTGACGTGCGCTATCTTGACAAGCTCTACGATAATATCTGCTATTCCGACAGCATCATGCTCGACAAGGAGACAGGTCTTTACTTCCGCGACGGCAAGTATATCTATCCGATGCATAAGACCAACAGCGGCAAGAAAGACTTCTGGGCGCGCGGCGACGGCTGGGTGCTCGCGGGATTGGCTAAGGTGCTGCAGGACATGCCGAAGAGCTATCGCCACTACAATTTCTTCTTGAAGAAATATCAGCGGCTTGCTCTCGCTGTAGCAAAGATACAACAACCGGAAGGCTATTGGACCCGCTCGATGATGGATCCTCAGCAAGCACCGGGTCCCGAGACCAGCGGAACTGCGTTCTTCACCTATGGCATGGAATGGGGCGTGAACCACGGACTGCTCAATGCCAAGACTTTCAAGCCCGTGATTCGCCGTGCTCAAAACTATTTGACGACGGTCGCCCTTCAGTCTGACGGCAGTGTCGGATACGTGCAGCCTATTGGTGAGCGTGCCATTCTTGGGCAGCATGTCGACAAAGACAGTCAAGCCGACTTCGGTGTTGGTGCCTTCTTGTTAGCGGCTACGGAGTCACTGCGTAGTCAAAACCGATAAAAGAAAACGTCTATGTCCATCGTTCTTCTCTCCATCCTTTCAATGCTGTCAGCGTTCATGCAATACGTGCGGAACGACTATCAGCCACTCGACAACCAGTATGCTGTGTTCAAAGGCGAGCACACGGGGGCTGCCGACGAACGAGGCGTGCGCACCAATGCCGACTTGAGCATGGTGGCAGCATTCATGGGAGAAGACTCGATAGCTCTGAAAACACTTGCCTTTACAGTGCATACGCACAAGGCAGTACGTAAGCGTCCCTGTCTTGATGGCCGCTACTGGGGGTCTGTCTCAGCGAAGGATTATCAGTGGGAGAGCAGCCTTTGGGCAATGTCTGTGGCTTACTCTGCCTATTTCCAATGGCAGAGTTTGCCCGATAGTTTGAAGACTGACATCTACCACTTGCTGAAAGCAGAGTGCAACTACGAGTTGGAGCGTGACATCCCGACGGGTTATATTGGTGACACCAAGGCAGAGGAAAATGGTTGGGAAGTAGATGTGCTTGCTGCTACGCTCGGTCTTTTCCCCGATGATCCGCTGGCTTCGCAATGGTTCCAACGTATGCGTGCCTTCGCCATCAACAGCTATTCCCACCCTTCCGATGCCCAGGATACGACAGTGATCGACCCCGCCTATGACGCAACACGCGTTTGTGATCTTTACAAAGGACCGAATCTCTATCCCGACTGGACGCTTCAAAACCACGATTTCTTCCATACTTCCTATCAGAATGTAGTCATCCAGGAACTCGGTGAGGCAGCATTGGCACTGCGGCTTTTCCAAGGCAGACGCCAGCGATGGGCTTCGCGTGCGTTGCTCCACAATTGTGACAAGGTAACGGAAAATGTCCTCAACTGGCTCACTCTGCCCGACGGAGAGCAAGCCATGCCCAACGGCAATGACTGGAGCCTCTTCCTCTATGACCAAGTGACGAGCTACGCTACGATGGCCTGTATGCAAAGAAATGCCGACGCCCTCTATTTCGAGCGGCAATGCTTAAAGCGTATAGCACAAAGACAGCAGACCACTGATGACGGTTCTTTCCTCTTGAGACCGGATGTAGGTGCCCGTCGCATGGGCGTGCAGGCTCATCGGCTGCTGATGACCGAGCTGATGCACCGGCTCTGGCCCACAGAAGACATGAGTCCGACGCGCTGGACAGACTTTGAGCGTCGTTACCATGGCAGCAAACTCTTCCCCTGTCAGCAAATCGTACGTACGCTCACTTCCCGCTGTTTCGCCTGCTTCTCGTTCAGCAAAGGCAAGAAAAGCTACACAGGATACCTCGCACCTATCCATGATGACATGACCGACAATCTCGTCATCCCCTACAGGCAATACAACACCGGCAATATTATTGGTTATTATCAACCTACAACAGGAAAGCCAAATGCTCGACTCGTCGGTGAGCCAACGATAGACATCAAAGGAGATTACTTCATCGTGAAGGCGACGCTGGCAGAAAATGACGGCTCCATTGTCCGTAGATTCACACTGCGTAGCAGAGCCGACGGGCTGGAATACAGCGATAATGTAAAGATGAAAACGGTAGACAGACTCAAAGACTATACCGGGCTGCTCGCCATCTCCGCAGACGAGTTTACGGGACGAAATCATCAGGTAGACTTCCAACCCGGACTGACACGTATCGACAATCAGCTCACCGTTCAATCTGATAGCCGTGTCAAAGCTCAGTGGACAAAGGAGACGATAGAAAACTCCATCCGTTCCAGACGACTCGCTCCTTATGTGGCGGGGAAGCCCCAAACGCGACACCATATTATATATAGAATAGATTAGGGATTGGGTAAGATGAATATAGTATTTGAGTGAACTCATACGTATTATATATTAGACAAAGAATAATCGATTCAAAAATATAACATTAACATAGAAAGGAATAAGAACATGATCAACTTTTCATTGCAAGGAAAAGTGGCACTCGTCACAGGTGCTGCTTATGGTATCGGAATGGCCATCGCAGAGGCTTACGCTGAAGCAGGCGCAAAAATTGCTTTCAACTGCCGCAGCCAGCACCATCTCGATCAGGCTATGGCTGACTATAAGGCCAAAGGCATTGAGGCTTTGGGCTATATTTGTGATGTGACCAAGGAAGACGACGTCAAGAAGATGGTTGCAGACATTGAGCAGAAGCTTGGAACTATCGACATCCTGGTCAACAACGCCGGTATCATCAAGCGAATCCCTATGACAGAGATGAGCACAGAAGAGTTTCGCCAGGTTATCGACATTGATCTGACAGCACCTTTCATCGTTTCCAAAGCTGTCATCCCCGGCATGATCAAGAAGGGACATGGCAAGATCATCAACATCTGCTCAATGATGAGTGAGCTCGGCCGTGAGACGGTCTCCGCCTACGCAGCCGCTAAAGGTGGTCTGAAAATGCTGACGCGTAACATTTGTTCTGAGTATGGCGAGTACAACATTCAGTGCAACGGTATCGGTCCAGGCTATATCGCCACACCACAGACTGCGCCTCTGCGTGAGCGTCAGGCCGACGGCAGTCGTCATCCTTTCGACCAGTTCATCGTGTCTAAGACACCTGCCGGCCGTTGGGGAACTGTTGAGGATCTGCAAGGTCCAGCTGTGTTCCTGGCATCCGATGCCTCTGATTTTGTTAACGGACATATTCTCTATGTCGACGGCGGCATCCTCGCCTACATCGGCAAACAGCCTAAGTAAGTCTGAACCATGGATGTCTTTAGCTATATCATCAGCTTAGGCGCATCGGTCATGATGCCGATTATCTTCACGGTGATCGGCCTGTGTATCGGTATGAAGTTCGGCCAGGCCCTCAAATCGGGACTCTATGTGGGTGTCGGTTTTGTGGGCTTGGGTGTGGTAACGGCATTGCTGACTACCAACTTCAACGATCCGCTGAAAGCGATCTGCGATCTCTATCATCTCCAACTCAACGTTTTCGACATGGGCTGGCCGGCGGCTGCGTCTGTTGCCTACAACACAGCAGTGGGAGCACTCATCATTCCGATCTGCCTGGGCATCAATGTGCTCATGTTGCTAACAAAGACCACGAGCACACTCAATATCGACTTGTGGAACTACTGGCACTATGCTTTCATTGGTGCCGTGGCCTATTTTGTCATGGGTGAGAGCCTCGCCTGGGGCTATTTTGCCGCTATCGTGTGCTATATCATCACGTTGGTTCTTGCAGATATCACTGCCACGAAATTTCAGAAGTACTATGATCTCGAGGGCATCAGTATTCCGCAGCCGTTCTGCCAAAGCTTTATGCCTTTTGCTGTCGTCATCAATAAAGCTCTCGATAAGATTCCAGGATTCTCCCGTCTCGATGTAGACGCAGAAGGTCTCAAGCGCAAGTTCGGAGTCTTCGGCGAGCCTTTGCTCCTTGGTGTCATCGTTGGCATCCTCATCGGAGTGGCTGCTCATTTCGACGTAAAGATGGTCCTGACATTAGGCGTGACCATGGGTGCTGTCATGGAACTCATTCCCCGCATCACCAAACTGTTTATTGACGGTTTGAAGCCAATCTCTGTCAAGGCACAAGAGATGGTCGACAAGCGACTCCACGGACGTAAGGTGCACATCGGTATGAGCCCCGCGCTGGTCATCGGACACCCGACTACACTCGTCGTCTCGATTCTGTTGATCCCCACCGTGCTGGTTGTTTCCGTCATTCTGCCGGGCAATCAGTTCCTTCCGTTAGCCTCCTTGGCCGGTATGTTCTATCTCTTCCCGATCGTCCTACCCTATACCAAGGGCAACGTAGTGAAGACATTTATCATCGGTCTTGTGGCTTTGATATTCGGCTTGTACTTTGTCACCGACATGGCACCTGACTTCACACTGGCAGCCAATGCTGTCTTTGAGGCCACCAAGGACAAAGCAGCGCAGATTCCTCAAGGTTTCACAGGAGGAGCTCTCGATTTCGCCTCGTCGCTCATTGGCTGGGTGATCTACAAGCTCACATGCTATGTCCGCTATGTGGGACCGGCTATTCTCGTCTTACTTACCTTGGCATTGATGGTCTACAACCATAAGCAGATCGTCAAAAGCGAGAAATTGGCAAGCAGCAATAAGTAAAGTCGGAAAACAATAATATATAATAAGGTGTGTCTATCCATCAGAAAGACACATGTTCAATACTGTATTTGGAATAAGAAAATATGATGAAGAAGTTTATGATAGCGTTGTTTCTCTGTCTGGCAACAGTACAGGGCTTCGCACAAAATTGCAAAACCAGTTTATATCCCATGAAGAGTGAAAATGCTTATACACACTATAATGTGCGCTATGCCACCAGTCCGGTAGATGCCAAGCACTATACCACAGACCGTCTACGTCAGGAATACCTTATCCAAAAGGTTTTCGTACCCGGCGAGGTCAACTGGACCTATTCCCTCTTTGACCGTTTTCTCATTGGTGGCGCCGAGCCGACAACACAGCCGTTGACGCTGACGAGCATCGCACCGCTCTATACCGAGAAGACTACGGACAAAAAACGTTTGCTCGACAACCGTGAGATCGGCATCATCAACATCGGTGGTGACGGTACTGTGACGGTGGACGGCAAGAGTTATGACCTGAAGTTTCAGGAAGCCATCTATATTGGCCGTGCTGACGCCAAGAACGATCATCAGATCGTGCTCAGCAGTAAGGACGCTGCAAATCCCGCCAAGTTCTACATGAACTCAGCCTGTGCTCACCAGACTTTCCCGACGAAGAAGGTGACGCTCAAGGATGCCAACAACATTGTGGCAGGAAGTCTTAAGGAGAGCAATGCCCGTGTCATCCATCAGCTGATCATTGACGGTGTTGCCGGCGTGCGCACCTGCCAGCTTCAGATGGGTGTCACCGAGTTGCAAGAGGGTAGTGTTTGGAACACCATGCCTGCTCACACTCACCTTCGCCGCATGGAGACCTACCTCTATTATAAGGTACCCGACGGCCAGCGTATCCTGCACGTCATGGGTGAGCCCAAGGAGACACGTCCTATGTGGCTGAGCAATGAGGAAGCAGTCATTTCCCCGTCATGGTCCGTGCACTGTGCAGCCGGCACCAGCAACTACACTTTTATTTGGGGTATGGCAGGCGAGAACCTCGATTATGGTGACATGCAGAAGGTGATGCCAAAGGACTTTGAATAAGATGAAAAGGGGAAAGCACATAACAGTTGGCGCGTTTTTGCTGTCATTTGTCCTGCTGATTCCGTCTGCTACTCTTTCTGCAGAGCCTCGCTCCGAAACTCAGGTGAAGGTGCTGACCTTCCACAATCCTTCATCATTCCAGCGCGATGAAGTCGTGGAAGTTAAGGGCAGTGAGCTCTACAAAGCTTTGGGAGTGAAGGCAGGAACGCCCGTTGTCGTCAAAGACAAACGCGGCAACGAGGTAATTTCTCAGTTGGATCACAACGGTAATCTCCTTGTGGATGTCTGTGTCCGTCCGATGTCCACAACGACCTATACCGTTGCCGTGGGTCAGCCCTCGAAGTACCGTCAATGGGTCTACGGGCGTCTCGTCCCGGAACGTAAGGACGATATAGCGTGGGAAAACGACCGCGGTGCGTATCGCATCTATGGTCCGGCACTGGAGAAGACCGGGGAACGCTCCTTTGGTACGGACGTATGGGTGAAGAACACCCCCGATCTCGTCATCAACGACCGTTATGCCGGTGACGAGAAAGGCGTATCCTATCATGTCGATCACGGCACGGGCTATGATCCCTACGATGTAGGTCCTACGCTCGGCTGCGGCGCACCGGGCTTGCTTATCGACGGCAAGCTCAAGATGCCCTACTGCTGGAAGACCTACAAGATACTGGACAACGGGCCACTACGCTTCTCCGTCGAGGTGAGCTATGGCAATGAGCATCGCATCATCAGTCTTGACAAAGGCAGCAACTTCAACCGCATGACGGTTTGGTATGACCAGTTACCTGCCGGTGCACGCCTCGCCACAGGTGTCGTACTCCACGACGCCGACTCTACAACCGCTGTTTTGGGCAAAGATTACGTGCAGTATGCCGATCCCACTGACAACCGTGATGCCAACAACTGCCAGGTGTTTGTCGCCACACTCTTCCCTGATGGTGTCGACTCTACCTTTGTCTTGCCGCTCGATCACCCCGACAAGATCCGCTACGCACACGCATTAGGTGCGCGTCCGCTGAAGAGCGGAGAGCGCTATACCTATTACTTTGGTTCAGCCTGGAGCCGCTATGATGTACGCACCCAACGCGAATGGCAACTGCGCATCGACGAGACACTTGAGACTCTGCACCGTCCTGTGGAGTACACGTTCTCAAAGTAGGGAACTACTGTTTTCATAGAAATACATTTTTCGTTAAGTTCTGACCACATGCTTTCATAGCAAGGTCAGAACTTTTTTGTGCCCTTATCATACCACACAAATGATTTTTCACAGTCATAACGCCATGAAATCCAAAAAAAATATGTAAGTTTGCAATATGAAATGGAAATTGAAAATAGATTGGCGCAAGGTCGTGCTGTTTCTCGTTATCTCAGCAGGACTGCTATATTTGACCCGCTCTGTGCTCATGGCGGCAGGAGTTATCATGCTGCTCTTCGTTGTTGACAGTCTGATCAGCGACTACGAGTACCGTCGCAAAACCCATGAGCTGTTCAAGGACATCAGAGAGCAGCAGGAACAGAAAACCAAAGAGAAACAATCAGATGCCGACCGGAGACATTGAAAAAGCTATATCCATGGATCAACTCATACAACTCTATACCACATGGGCCGGACAGGCTCCCGCCCATGTCGAGAAGCTTGCAGGTGCAGGCAGCAACAGACAATATTACCGGCTGACGGGATCAGACGGAAAGACAGTGATCGGTGTACTTGGCACCAGCAAGGACGAAGATCATGCCTTTGTGTACCTTGACCGCCATTTCACGCAGCGCAAACTGCCAGTACCCCATGTGCTGGCAGTCAGCGACGACGAGATGTGCTATCTGCAAACCGACTTGGGCAGTACATCGCTCTTCGAGGCTATCCGTGGCGGGCGTGAGGCGGGTGGCAGATACAACCTTGCTGAGAAAGAACTGTTGAAGCGTACGATACGCCAACTGCCGAACCTACAGATCCGCGGGGCCATCGGCTTGGACTGGAACAACTGCTATCCGCAACCTGAGTTCGACGAGGACAATGTGCTCTTTGACCTCAACTACTTCAAATACTGCTTCCTGAAACCCACAGAACTGGAGTTCCATGAGGTGAAACTCCAGGCCAGCTTCCGTCGTTTCGCCAAGGACTTGATAGCCGAACCGACGGAGAGTTTCATGTATCGCGACTTCCAGGCCCGCAACATCATGCTTGACGCTGAGGGAAATCCGTTCTTCATCGACTTCCAGGGCGGACGTAAAGGACCTTATTATTACGATTTGGCTTCATTCTTGTGGCAGGCATCGGCAAAGTACAGCTTCAAGTTGCGCCGTGATCTTATCGCTGAGTACTATCATGCTTTGAGCCATTACATCGAGGTTCCGTCCGTTCGTCACTTTGCCGGCAGGCTAAGCCTCTTCGTACTCTTCCGTACGCTGCAGGTGCTGGGCGCTTACGGCTTCCGCGGCTACTTCGAGCATAAGCAACATTTCATCGACAGCATACCGCCGGCTATCCAAAATCTGCGTGACCTCCTTGCCCTGCGTGAGGATGTGTTGCCCTATCCCTATCTGCGTGAAGTGCTGACCGCTTTGGTCAACTTGCCGCAGTTTGCGCCTAAGAAAGATGAGATGCAGCCTCGAAAAGACGGTTTCAAGACCACAGACAGCAACATCTATCCAAAGAATCCACAAGACGGACTGCCCACATTCTCGAAATACGATGGCAAGGGACCGCTCGTCGTGCGTGTGTATAGCTTCTCCTATAAAAAGGGAATCCCTGAGGATCCCTCGGGCAATGGAGGCGGCTATGTCTTCGACTGCCGTTCTACGCACAACCCCGGACGTTATGAACCTTATAAAAAACTGACGGGACTTGACGAGCCGGTAATACGCTTCCTTGAGGACGACGGCGAGATCGTGGAGTTCCTGCAACATGTCTATGCCCTTGCCGACCATCATGTGGCGCGCTATATCCAGCGGGGCTTCACGAGTCTGATGTTTTGTTTCGGATGCACTGGCGGTCAGCATCGCAGCGTCTACAGTGCACAGCATTTGGCAGAGCACATCCATGAGAAGTTCGGCATCGAGGTGCAGATCGTACATCGTGAGCAGAACATCCGGCAAACCTTGGAGGCTGTGAAGGACAAGTAGTTCTCGTCAGGCACATCTCTCTATTATACCATAACGAAGGCGCCATGCCGTATGCAAGTGCAACGGCAGCGCCTGCGTCTACTAACAAGCTAAAAACTCAATATTAACCATTATACCAAAAGACAATCACCATGACAAAAAACTATCTGCTCCTCAGTCTTTTGCTCTGCTTAGGCTGGCATCAGACGCAGGCACAACCGTCCGGAGACAATCAAAGGGGTAGGGCAGACGTCACTTGCGCGTTCTCCTATTTCACCTATCAAGGCCAGGACCAGCGCTTCGCCACACCTTACGACCACAGCCGGCAGTATCTCAACCCGGTACGCTCGGGCTATTATCCTGATCCGAGCGTGTGCCGTGTAGGCAAGACGTTCTACATGGTCAACTCATCCTTCGGCTCTTATCCCGGCGTGCCCATTGCCACTTCGCAGGATCTCGTCAGCTGGCAACCGGCAGGTTACGTTCTTGACCGTCCCTCGCAACTGCCTTTGGTCAACCAGCCCATCGCACACGGAGGCATCTATGCACCGACGATCCGCTACAACAAACGCAACAAGACGTTCTATATGATCACGACAAACGTAGGACGCGGCAATTTCCTTGTCAAGACAAAGGATCCCTCCAAAGGCTGGAGCGACCCAATCTGGTTGCCGAAAGTGGTAGGTATCGATCCCGACCTGCTGTTCGACGATGATGGTAAAGCCTATATCGTGCACAACGCTTCGGTGACGGGTAAGCCCGCCTACGAGGGGCAGACAGCCATCCGCCTCTTTGAGTTCGATGTCAAAGGCGACTCCACGCGGGGCAATTTCACGGAGATCGTCCGTGGAGGAACGCATGTAGAGGAGAAGCCGATATGGATTGAGGGACCACATCTCTATAAGCATGGACATTACTATTACCTAATGTGTGCCGAAGGCGGTACGGCGGAGCACCATAGCGAGGTGATCTTCCGTGCCAAGAAGCCGCAGGGGCCTTGGGAGGAATATAGTGGTAACCCTATTCTCACCCAGCGCGATCTGACTGACAATCGTGTTGATCCCGTGTCCTGCACGGGTCATGCCGACTTGGTAGAGGACGGTACCGGACAGTGGTGGGCCGTGTTCTTGGGCTGTCGACCTTACGAGAGTAATCTCTACAACACTGGTCGTGAGACTTTCCTGCTGCCCGTCACATGGAAAAACGACTGGCCCGTGATCCTCGAACATGGTAAGGCCGTTCCTACGCTCAACGCTAAGCGGGGCATTCAACTGAAGGTCCGCTCGTCACAAACGCCCGAACAGCTCGGCGTTACAGGCAACTTCTCTTATACGGACCGCTTCGACAGCGCAGCCCTGAACCAGCGCTGGTCGTTCGTCCGCAACCCGTCGGCATTCTGGACAACAGGCAGCAAAGGACTTGTCATTAAAGGACAACCGACCGGACTCACTGTGAAGGAGAACCCGTTGGCAACCTTCGTGCATCAGCAGAACGCCAGCTTCACGGCTGAGACGGAACTGACGCAGCAACCCCAAAAGGCCAACACCGTTTCCGGCATGTTGCTTCTCCAGGGGGGCAATGCCAACATTGTCTTCGGCACAATGCTTCGTCAGGGCAAGCCGGTCATCGTCTTGCGCCGAACAGAGAAGACGCCCGTCGTCGTGGCATCTGCACCGATTACGTCTGGTGCCATCAAACTGAAGGTAGCCGGCGACGGCCGTTGGTATTCGTTCTATTACCAGCAGGGCAGTCAGCCATGGAGAGTTCTTGCCAGTGGCATCGATGCCAGCAATCTTAGTACGACCAAGGCCGGTGGCTTCATCGGCACGCTCATCGGCTTAGGAATGTGCACAGTCAATGAATAGTTTTCTCCTCTCTAACTCTCTTCGGGGAGTTAGAGAGCGTTTGAAAAACCAAGTCTAAAGGTAAGTTGAGCATCTACAATACAAAAAGAGGGTGTATCATAATTAAGTTTTATGGTGCATCCTCTTTTCTTTTACAATGATAGTCGTAAAATTAGGATTAGGCCGACTTCTTAGTTAAAATTCCATTTTTCGCTGTTTCTAGAGTCGTCAGGACCACAAGTAGGCAGGAATAGGCCGTATTAGCGGCTCCAAAAGGCTTTCCCTTGCCTTTTTTGTTGATTTTCGAGCACATTTTCTTTATGTTGAAAGCAATCGCAAAGAAGGCAAAGTCCATCTTGACTTGTCCATATCGAAGTGCCTGAAGCGTTTGTAGTTCATGTCGTACTTCATCTGTCCGAAGACGGCCTCTGGCTCTATGCATCTTTTCCCCCTATATTTTATTCCTTCTTCCGAAGTAAGTCTTTCTGCGGCCTGCTTTCTGTATTTGGCAAGACGGTGGTTGACCTCGATGATCCTGTTGCCCTTGATTGAGTGGGTTTGAAGCTGCATTCTTGCGGGGTCGAAGCTATGTTCTTGCGGGGACGAAGCTATGTTCCCAATGTTGTAACGCTATAGAAAAAGATCGTTCGCTACGCAGGGAATGATTAAAATCTACGCAGCGAACAATCATTTGTAAGGCAGTAAAAACAAGCGTTGAAAATCTTGCTAAATTTCTGTATAAACGTTTGTTGCAATATCTTTGTCAAGACGTTGAGGAAAAAGGATAATTTGTTTGGGATTGTAATCCCGAAAGTGTACTTTTGCCATGTAATTCGTTTTATACCACAAAGATACTAAATCTTTGTGATATGACAAAGCCCCGGCTTGTGAAAGTCGAGGCTTTGTTTTTAAAAAATAATACGAAAAAGAGGATGAACCAGAATTTTGATACACCCTCTTCTTGTGACTCCGCTGGGATTCAAACCCGGAACCTTCTGATCCGTAGTCAGATGCTCTATTCAGTTGAGCTACGGAGCCAAACCCTAATTGTGTGCTAACTTAAGAAGTGACTCCGCTGGGATTCAAACCCGGAACCTTCTGATCCGTAGTCAGATGCTCTATTCAGTTGAGCTACGGAGCCATATCTCTTTGTAAGCGAGTGCAAAGGTACGACAATTATTTTATACTGCCAAACATTTAGCCGACTTTTTTCAATTTTTCTTTAATGCCTTACTTCCTGCACATGCTTCTGCGCCTTGTGAGGTGCCTCTACGTGCTATATATATAATAAGGTGTTGACAAGATGAGAAAAAAGGTATTCAGACAGGCCAATGAAACTCAGGCTCCATCTTGGCAAGTGTCAACGGAAGAGCCAAAACCTAAGTAGGTCTGCTTTATGACATGGTAAGTTTGCCGAGTCGAAGGTGTGGATAGGCAAGGGGCTGTACCGTCAAATTGAGGCTTTCAACCTCAGATGAGGCAAGCGTGTGCCGACCAAAGATGTCATCAACCATCCTGCGGATGTTCATGGATGAGCATAAGACTGAGATTCAGAAAGCAAAGAAGAGTACTTGATGAAATTGTCTTCGCAATTCATAATAAATGTCTTTCCCATTAAGAAGAGCCACTATTTGCTGCATGGTAGACGCTTAAATAGACCTTCGAATTCAACTATAATTTTCAAGCCTTTGATTATTAGACAGATAATATTGATAACCAAATAGAAGAAATAGACCTTTGATATTTGCTTCAATGATGATTATTGCGTAACTTTGTCGAAATTTAAGATTCATGAATAACAGGACTATCATATTTCTATTCGTATTCGTTGCGCTTTTGATGACTGGTTGTAAGGAGAGACACAACCAATCCATTGATGTCGCTTACCAATTATCGGCAACGGCACCGGACAGTGCTTTATCGGTACTGAATGATGTCAACCAGAAAAAACTTAGTAAAGCCGAAATGGCGCGATATGCCCTCGTCTACACCATAGCACAGGACAAAAGCGGGCTGGATGTTGACAACGACTCACTGTTAAGAACTGCCTACACCTATTATAATAATAGAGAGGATGACTCGCTCTATGCCAAGTGTGAATACTATATGGGCAAATACTACATGCTCAACGACAGCACAGAACTGGCTTTAGACTGTTTGCAGAAGGCAGCAGATGTTTCTGAAAAGAATGGGGACAGATATACACAATGTATGGCATTGGAGAAATATTCTCGAGTGCTAAGTCAAACAAATCCTCGAAAGGCTATAGAAGTGGCAAGGCATGCAGAAACGACATACTCAAGTATACCAGAAGCCTCAAAGTCAAATATAGTTTACACGAAACTAAACGTAAGTATGTGTTTGCTTTTCGCAGATAGTGTAAACGAAGCGGAGCAGAAATGCAAAGAAGCCATGTCTGTAGCCTATGAGGTAAAAGATTCAGGCATTCTTTCTGATGTCTATCAGGACATGGCTTCTGTTTTGGCAGAAAAGAAGAACTACAAAGAATCTTTATGGTACTCCTATCAATCGTGCAAACTTGACAATGCAGATCAATCATCCAAAATGCTAAATCTGGCTTGGTCTTATCTGAATGCTGACTCAATTAAACAATGTAATGCCCTTCTGAACACAATACAAACAGAAAATCTCTCAGAGTTATACACAGCTTATTATATACGTCATTTAGCTGCGATAAAGGAGCACGATTATTCTAAAGCTGTTTCATTGGCGGACTCTGCATACCACTATCTGGAGCAGATGTATGGCAATCAGCTGGATAGCAAACAAAAATATTATAATTCCTTAGTGAAAACAAAATATGAGGAGGGCATTGCTAAAGGTAAAACACGGGTCTTGTCTTGGCTCATAGTCATCGTATCCTTGCTCGGTCTGGCTATAATTGTATTTATTCTGCATTCTTACCGGCAATTTAAGTCAAATGCAAAATTCAAGCTGAAGACCGAGAAAGAAAAGTTGCTCCAAGAAGAAAAGATACACAACGAGGAATTGCATCACAAGGAGATTCAACTCTCCGCAATGCGTAATTTCATTCTTAGGAGGATAGATACTGCCCAAAAGATTCAAGAATTGCGAGGCAACAAGACCGACAGCGTGCCGCTAACAGAAGAGGGCTGGGAAGAAATAAGGCTGTTTGTAGATGGTGTAGAAGGCAACTTCGTGTCCAGGCTACATAGCACATTCCCCGACCTAAGCGATGATGACATTAGACTTATGATGCTTCTCCGTCTTAAAATGCCCACAAAGGCATTGGCTTTGATATATGGGATTAGCGAAAAATCGATCAAGCAAAAGTTGTTTGTCTATAAAGCTAAAGTAGGAATTAGCGGTGAAAAGACGTCTTTGCGTACGTTCATTGAAGCCTTTTAGTGACTCCAAAATTGCAGAAATAGACCTACTTTATTGAATATAAATTATAATAGCTTAATATTTAGGATATTACAGAGACAATAGAAATAAAGAAATAGACCTGATTTATTTGCTTCATATCTCTAAAGTGGCTAAATTTGCAATCGAAAACCATAAAACGACTTTAATATGAAGATCGTCTAAAAAATAAATTTCAGAATGGGCATTATAATCTATGTTCTACATATCAAGACGGCAGTTTAGATATGGACTATCTGAACAGATGTTTAGAAGAACATTATAAAATGTCATCTTCTGTGATTAAACTTAATATAGACAAATGATGAAAAAATCTCTTCTAAACCTTATGCTTTGGTATGTTGCGTTTGGGTTGTTGCTTGCTGTTGTACATAATGAAATGTATGCTACGAAAGTACATTCGCGTGTCATCATTGGTCATAATCATTTTGCATATATAGACTCTTTGGAACAAGATACCTTGAAAAAGGTGGAGCTTAATGAGGTCGTTGTCAAATCTAGTCAGAAGATTCATGAAATAAACAATGATGTTTATATTCCAACAGCATTGCAAAAGAAAGTGTCTATGGACGGCTATGACTTGCTCAGGAACATGGCAATTCCTCAACTGGACATTGACGCGATCACCTATGAGACAACCGTAAGGGGGAAAGCGGTGACCTTCGTTATTGACAATCATATTGTTACGAATCCCAATGATGTCAAGACACTATCCCCTAAAGATATTCTGAAAGTGGAATACGACGCCATGCCGACGGGTGAATATGCTCAATATGACTGCATTGTCAAGTTTACGACAAAGCGAAAAGATCGGGGCGGAAAGATCATGGCCAACGGGATGCATGGACTGAATAAGAATGTGGGGGATGGCAATGGCGTGGTAAGATTCTACAAGCAGAGATATGAGCATAGCCTGGCATATGCCGAGTCCCATTCCCATGACGAAGACTCTTATGCAGACCAAACCGAGCATTTTGTTTATCCGAATGGAGACGAACTGGAGAAAGGCCTTGTTTCCAACACTTCAAGTCATAAGAAGAGGAGTAGCAATCTGTTCTACAATTTTCACTATTATGGCGATTCCACGACTTTCAATGTGCGGTTAGGCTATCTGTTTCGCCGACCGGAGACAAGTGCTGGCTATCGGACCCGCTATCAAGGGGCTTTTGAAAGAACCACGACCTCATTGGAAACAAGCAATGAGTCTTCCTATTCGCCCTATTTGTCCTTCAGTAGCAGGTTTCAGCTAAGGGACAGCCAGCGACTGAGTTTCAGAGGATCTTTGGATTACTCCAACAACAGATTTGACTACCTGCTCAAGGAAGGGACTTTCAATAATAGCAACTTCACGAAAGAGCACTACTACAGATTGGTCCTCGGGAGTAATTATACAAAGGTGATGGGCAAGAGCTGGACGTTGACGGGGGCTCTGTATAATTTCACAGAGAACTCAAGGATGAATTACCAGCTCAACCAAACGAAGGTGAAGGGTGGACTGACCTATTCTGAGACTTTGCTGGAAATGGGAGTCTCCAAACGCTGGTCGAAGATGTTCGCGTCTTTGGATGGCGGTATCAGCCAACTGGTATACAAGATTCGAGGAGACGCGAATAAATACCGTTATAGTCCACGCGTCTCGGCTACGGTGAAATACACGCTCACGCCGGGCCTCTACGTACAATATCGTGGCAGCTTGACGAACAGTTACCCGACAATGACGATGTACAACAACATCGAGCAGGACATCGACACAATTCAGAAAAGACGGGGAAATCCTAATCTGAAGCCCACGACCATCGTCTCCAACACACTGGATGTCAACTGTGATGTCGGCTCATGGTCGTTCTATGCCATGTATGACATGTTCATCAGTTGGAAAAACAATGCTGAGTTTGTCAGCTATGACAACGGCTATTTTATCCATTCGTTGCTGTCGGAGGGGCATTATTACTACACCAATCCGGAGATAGGAGTGAGCTATTCGAAGAATGGCTTCCTGGTGAAGACACGTTTGGGTGCTGAGCACTATCAAGTGACCGGCAGAAATGGGCTGACGGATACGGAATGGTATAACAAGTCATCCATTTCGTATGCGATCAACGCCCTGAATATCGGCATGTATTACACAACCTACCGACATGGCGTTTATGCCACACTTGAACAATGGTCCAACACTGCATTGTATGGACTGACGGTCACTTACAAGTTTAAGGGCATTGGCTTGCAGGCCGGTTGCCAAAATCCATTTACCGACTATCGTTCCCACAGTTCACTGCTCACGCGGGATTACAGCAAATTCCAATACCGCCTTGACAATCTCCGCGGGAAGTTCTTCTATCTGAAGGCATCCATATCCATGGACTTTGGTAACAAGAAACACGCATACTCTGATGTAGATACCGATAAAAGTATCAATTCTGCGATTATGAAGAATGGAATTAGTAATTAAAAATAGGCCCAAGGGGGATTGTCCGTGGCGGACGGATGCCGCTGCCTAACCAAAGAACTTGATATGATAGCGTGCTAAAACTATTTTTTTTGCTTACCTTTGCGGTCATGGAACAAGAAAAGATA
>NZ_JAMXSP010000016.1:0-80719 GCF_025457485.1 Hallella absiana | reverse complement strand
CATTTTGGGTGGCTATTGCGGTGGGGTCCCACCTCTTCCCATTCCGAACAGAGAAGTTAAGCCCACTTGCGCCGATGGTACTGCAATGCAATGCGGGAGAGTAGGAGGCCGCCCTCTTTCAAATACGAGAGCCCTTGAAGACAGCAATGTTTTCAAGGGCTTTTTTTGTAGTCTCTCCCTAGTAGACCCTCCCTAGCCTTCCCTTTTAGGGAGGGGAAAGCAATCCCCGTCTAATCTTGGTAATGGATCTATAGTATTCTATAGTAATCTATGGTTTCTATAGCTTCTATAGTTTCTATAGTCTCTATAGCTTCTATAGTTTAGAATTGCTACAAAAAAAAGCGCAGCTCTTTGCCGCGCTTACTATTATATGTCTAACTTGCACTGATCTTTGCATGGCTTAGCATTTCTCTCCCTTTTAGGGAGGGCTAGAGGGGGTCTTTGGGAGGGTTAGGGAAGGGCTCGGATATAATAAAAGAGCCGTATCACTCTTAACTTGGAGTTGATACGACTCTTTTATGATTGGTGAATGAAGTAATGTCTTAGAGAATTACTTCATCTCCTTGTGGATTCTTTGTTCGGTACTCACACTATTGTGAGTATATCATTTCTTACTCGAAGTTCTTATCGTCCAGCATCTCGAAGCCGCAATAAGGCACGAGAGCCTTCGGCACGCGGATACCTTCCGGCGTCTGGTTGTTCTCAATGATGGCGGCAACGATACGCGGCAGTGCCAAGGCAGAACCGTTGAGCGTGTGGCAGAGCTCCGTCTTCTTTGTGTCTGCGCGGCGGAAACGGCAGTGCAGACGGTTGGCCTGATAGCTCTCGAAGTTTGAAACAGAGCTGACCTCGAGCCAACGCTTCTGTGCGCCACTCCATACCTCAAAGTCGTAGCAGATAGAGGAAGTGAAACTCATGTCACCACCGCACAGGCGGAGGATATGATAAGGCAGTTCGAGTTTCTGTACAAGACCCTCGACATGAGCGAGCATCTCGTCGAGACTCTGGTAAGAGTGCTCCGGCGTGTCGATGCGAACGATCTCCACCTTGTCGAACTGATGCAGGCGGTTCAAGCCACGAACATCCTTGCCATAGGAGCCAGCCTCGCGGCGGAAGCAGGCAGAATAAGCGCAACGCTTGATAGGCAGATCCTTTTCGTCGAGGATCTCATCGCGGAAGATATTGGTCACAGGAACCTCTGCTGTAGGAATGAGATAGAGGTTGTCGAGGTTGCAATGGTACATCTGACCCTCCTTATCAGGCAGCTGACCCGTGCCGTAACCGGATGCCTCGTTGACAACATACGGCGGCTGCACCTCGAGATAGCCGGCCTTGCGGGCCTCATCGAGGAAGAAAGCCTCCAAAGCACGCTGGAAGCGCGCCATCTTGCCCACGTAGATCGGGAAGCCGGCCCCCGTGATCTTCACACCCATGTCGAAGTCTACAAGGTGATATTTCTTGAGCAGATCCCAATGGCACAGTGCGTCGTCGCCGAGATTTGGCATGGGACCGCCCTCCTTGACGACAACATTGTCGTTGGCATCCTTGCCTTCAGGTACAAGATCGTTGGGGATATTTGGGATCTGGAGCAGCTCGTTGGTCATGTCGGCCTGAGCCTTGTCCATGATCTCCTGCAGTGCCTTGTCGGCAGCCTTGAGCTCAGCCACCTCTGCTTTGACCTTCTCGGCCTCGTCCTTCTTGCCTTCCTTCATCAGGCCGCCGATCTGCTTTGACAGCTGATTCTGGTGCTGCTTGTTGCTGTCCAGCTTCTGCTGGCTCTCGCGGCGCAGCTTGTCATACTCCAATACTTTTTCAATAGCTTCGCGGGCTCCGGCGAAATGTTTCTTCTCCAAGCCCTTGATCACGCGTTCAGTTTCCTCACTGATGAGTTTAAGTGTAAGCATATAGCTGTATATTGATTATATTTTCTTATTTGGGGCAAAAGTACAAAAAAAAACGCTCACGGCAAAATTTATACGAGAAAACGCTTGCAACACCTGTTGATTACAACAAAAAAACGTATCTTTGCAATGATACTATATTGAATATGGTAAGATTTGATGATTTCGACATTTGTATTGTAAGATAAAAGAATATAAGAGATGGATTACGGAAAAGAGAAAAAGCAACTGGTCCACCATGCGTTATGGGGATTTTTGTTGACCGTCAGTTGGCTCTGGATCTGCCCTTTACAGGCTCAGACACCCAAAGGTCACCGGCTGCCCAACGTGGCTGTCGGCATTCACCACCATCATCCCGACTCTACACTCTGCTCCCCGCTGAATATAGGACTGCTCAGCGAGGTCGACACGCTTCACGGTTTCCAATACGGCATGTTTCTCGGTGCTGTGCGCGGGCGGGCCGACGGTTTCATGCTCGCAACCCTTGCCAATGTGGCTCACGCCTTCAATGGGGTACAGATCGCCAGTTTCAACAATATCGTCTTCACGCCGATGAAAGGCATTCAGATCAGCCCCATCACCAACATCGCCATGGGCGTCAGACAAGGAATGCAGTTCTCTTCCATCGCAAACATCAGCTCCGGAAAGATGAGAGGACTGCAACTCAGCACCTATAACTATGCCGACACGCTGCGGGGAACGCAGATCGGCATCCTCAACGTGGCGCAGAGCCATCCGAGGGGCGTACAGATAGGACTGTTCAACTATACGCGAGACCCGGAAGCACGCAAGATCGGACTCATCAACATCAACCCACAGACACGCATCGACGTGATGCCGTATGTCGGAAACTCCACCCGTCTGAACCTCGCCCTGCGCTTCCGCAATCCCCACACCTACACGATGGTCGGCATAGGCTCTCACTTCCTGGGACTCGACGAGGACTTCTCGGGCGAACTCTTCTACCGCATGGGACGCTACTGGAGCATTGCACCACGATGGACACTCGGTGGAGACGTCGGATTCGGACACGTGGAAACTTTTCAAAACAAAGGCGACACGCCACGGCGTATGTACTCGCTGCAGGCACGCCTGACGGCCGACTATGCCATCAACGACAATCTCGGTGCCTTTGTCGCCGCCGGATACGGCACCACAAGACACTATGGATCGCACACCAACTTCCGTTCACGCCCAATCATCGAAGCAGGACTGGCACTGCGCTATCACCACGACCCTGACCATCAGGCTCTTTGGGACGAGGAAAGAAAGCGCGACCGAGAGTTTATGCTCGGCAAGCTGGCACTGACACCGGAAGACAGCCTCTACCGATGGAGCGACCCTGACTATACCAAGAAAAGATGGCTGCGCGCGGCGGCAGAGGCGGCTGGCATCAACGTCTTCGTGCATTGCTTCGACCGATTCGTCATGGACGAAGACTTTGCGCAGGTCACCTTCAAGAGCATCGCACACAACTGGCACCACGCCTTCGTGTGGGACAACGATCAGTTCTCGACGAACCTCTTTGCACATCCTTACCACGGCAACCTCTATTTCAACTCAGCTCGCAGCAACGGACTGAACTTCTGGCAGAGCGCGCCCTACGCTCTTGGAGGAAGTCTGATGTGGGAGTTCTGTGGAGAAGTGGAGCCACCGGCCATCAACGATGTGCTGGCTACCACCTTCGGCGGCATTTGCATCGGTGAAGTCATGCACCGCGTATCGGCACTCGTGCTCAACGATCGCTCACGTGGCTTCCGTCGCTTCCTGCGAGAGGCGGTTGCTTTCGTCACCAACCCCATGCAGGGGCTCAACAGAATCATCGACGGTGACGCGTGGAACGTGCGGCAGGACAAGTACATGTACCACGACTTCAGCCGCATCCCCGTGGAGTTTGCCATGAGCGTCGGTGACAGATACATCGCTGATCAAGGCGGTATCTTCCGAGGAGAAAGCCAGCCTTACCTGATGTTCGACCTGCACTATGGCGACGCCTTTGACGACAGCAACACGCAGCCCTACGACTTTTTCACTCTGAACGCCTGCGCGGGATTCACCGGCAATCAGCCGCTCATCAACAACCTTCACCTGCTCGGTAAACTCTGGAGCCACACCGTCTATGACGGAAAACAAGGAAAGACGATCGTCGGCATATTCCAGCACTTCAACTATTACGACTCGAAACCCGTAAAAAACGGCAGTGACAAGACCCCCTACCGCATATCAGAAGCAGCTTCCTTCGGTCCCGGCATGATGTGGCAATTCCCGCAAGTGGGTAATCTCAAGCGGTTGGAACAGGCGGTCTTTGCCGATCTCATCCTACTCGGCGGTACGAAGAGCGACTACTACAACGTGATCGACCGCGACTATAACATGGGATCGGGATTCAGCCTCAAGTCCAAAACCCAAATGGTCTTCCCTCGCCTCGGCTACTTCTCGCTGTTTGTGGACTATTACCACATCTATACATGGAAAGGATATGAGGGTAAAGACCTGGAGCACACCAATCCTCTCTACCTCAACGCGCAAGGCGACAAAGGCGACGCGCAGTTGCTGGTCTTCAACCCTCGCTTTGTATTCCAACTGAGAAACAACTTCGGCATCGAGTGGCAAGGGGCTTACTATGGCAGATATACCTATTATAGCTATCACCCCAGCGTCAGGGCTCATACCTTCGAAACCAGGCTGGGACTGCTCTACAGATTTTAGCAGAAGAGCAAAGGCCTGAAAACAAACATCGGGTGAGCCGCCATCATTGCTGCTCACCCGATGCTTATTGATAACGAAAGGGTAAAGCCAACTGCTGCTTCAGCAAAGCATCCTTTCGATAAATCGATTAGAAATCATAGGAAAAGCCGAAGGACACAAACTCGTTGAGCATCCAATAGCCCAAACTCTTGTCGCGATTCACACCGTCGTCGAAGCGGGGATAAGCATAGACCTTGGCCGAGATATAGCGATTGAACGAAAAGGTGAACGTGTTCTCCCACTCCAGCTCCGAACGCTTATACGTGGTATAGCCATAGAGACGGGTCTGCCACATGAAGTTGTCCCAAATCTTCCACTTCAAGTCACACGTAAACTGCGAGCCATAGTCGTGAAGAGTGTGGTGCCCTTCCTCAAGTCCATTGGCCTGGGCAAGGCTTTGGCGACCTACATACTTGAGGTTATAAGCGATTGGAGCCAAGTGGATGGAACCCGTCAGACGGTTCTTCATAGCACTGACATTATAGTCCATACCGAGAGAGGCATTCAAGTTGAAAGGACTCATAAAGTCGGATTTCACATTCGGAGAGTTGGTATTGTACTTCCGCAAAAACTGAGTGGTGGCAATCAACTGGAAAGTATAGTACCAGTGTTTCGTGGCCTGCAAGCCCAACTTACCCGTATAGCGAAGGAGATCCTCCGTGCTTTTGACTTTATGGAGGGAGTCTCCTTTTGTCGTCTGCAAGCCCAACTTCATCTCCAACTTATTGTCCCAGCGAAACTTCTGCTTGTTGTCGTAATGTGCCTCCAACGTCAGCGCACCCACTGCCGAGTAGTTGCTCTCACCGCCCTTATACCAGTTTGGTGAGATATAGCTCTGGAGAAACTGCAAGTAGTAATCGCCACCGAAGTTCCAAAAATTAGGTTTGAACACGACCATGTCCATAGGCACATACTCCGGTTCTTCCGGTTTGGTAGGCTTGACAACAGTTGCCGGATGCTCCGTAATCGTCGTGGGTCTGAGCACGGGACCTGTTTTCTCCAAGTCGCGCTGCGTTGTCTTCACCGCTCCCGGACGATGAAGATAAACCCAGAGCAGCGACGCGTCGGTAGGCGTCAGCGTCCCGTCGAGAGAGAAAGCGCGATGGGCAACACCACGGTAGAAGGTCATGGGAAGAAACAACGGAGCAGTGGTACTCTCATACAAGGGCCGCGAAGCCTTCACACTGTCGCGATAGAGTGAGTCAGAAAACAAACGCAAAGAGTCCATATAAGCCGTCACCAACTTGCCTCGACCCTGCAACAGCGCATGACGATAGGCTACTGAACGCGCAGCCGCCGGCATGGCAGACGACAGTGTCAGAGCGATTATCAACAAGCAAACCGCCGGGCGGAACAGATTATGACTTTCTCTATGCGACATCGTTTCTTCAACTCCTTCTTTCTTTAATGATTCGTTATATTGTCTTAACGTTGCAAAGATAACAATAATTTTTGTTTTTGTTGTACATCTCATAAAAATATGCTAACTTTGCAACATCTTTTATAGATCGAGTAACTCTTTCGTATTCAACAATTAAATCCAACAAAATATTGACAATGGTGGCAGAAACAAAGTACATCTTCGTCACAGGCGGTGTGGTTTCCTCGTTAGGAAAAGGCATCATCTCGTCTTCAATAGGTAAGCTTCTACAAGCAAGAGGCTACAACATCACCATCCAGAAATTCGATCCTTACATCAACATCGACCCAGGTACGCTCAATCCCTATGAGCACGGCGAATGCTATGTGACTGTCGACGGCATGGAGACCGACCTCGACCTTGGACACTATGAGCGATTCACAGGCATTCAGACTACCAAGGCCAACTCTCTGACAACAGGGCGCATCTATAAGAGCGTCATCGACAAGGAGCGCCGCGGCGACTATCTTGGCAAAACCATCCAGGTCGTGCCACATATCACTGACGAGATCAAGCGCAATGTAAAGCTCCTCGGACAGAAAAACCACTACGACTTCGTCATTACCGAAATCGGAGGTACCATTGGTGACATCGAGAGCGCACCATTCATGGAGGCTATCCGACAGTTGAAATGGGAACTCGGCAAGCGTGCCGTCTGCGTGCACCTTACTTACGTGCCCTACCTCAAAGCCGCCGGCGAGTTGAAGACAAAGCCGACACAGCACTCTGTCAAGGAATTGCAGAGCGTAGGTATCCAGCCCGACATCCTCGTGCTGCGCACTGAGAAACATCTGCCTGACCAGGTCCGCAAGAAGGTGGCTGCTTTCTGCAATGTCGACCTCGACTGCGTCATCCAGAGCGAAGATCTCCCCAGCATCTACGAGGTGCCGGTGAACATGCAGAACCAAGGCCTCGACGCTGCCATCCTGCGCAAAGTCGGTGAGCCCATCGGCGAGAAACCAGGACTCGGTCCCTGGCGTTCCTTCCTCGAGCGACGCAAGAAGGCCACAGAGGAAGTGCACATCGGACTCGTCGGTAAGTATGACTTGCAGGACGCCTACAAGAGTATTCGCGAGAGCCTATCACAGGCTGGCACCTACAACGACCATAAGACGGTCATCACCTTCATCAATTCGGAGTATATCACTTCCGACAACGTCGCTGAGAAACTGGCAGGACAGGACGGCATCGTCATCTGCCCGGGATTCGGACAGCGTGGCATTGAAGGTAAGATCGTGGCTGCCAAATACTGCCGTACCCATGATGTGCCGACATTCGGCATCTGCTTGGGTATGCAGATGATGGTCATCGAGTTCGCACGCAACGTGCTCGGCTATGCCGACGCCAACTCGCGCGAGATGGACGAAAAGACACCGCACAACGTCATTGACATCATGGAGGAGCAGAAAAACATCACCAACATGGGTGGTACCATGCGTCTCGGTGCCTACGACTGCGTGCTCCGCAAAGACTCGAAAGTATACTCTATCTACAAGCAGGAGAATATCCGTGAGCGTCACCGCCACCGCTATGAGTTCAACAACGACTATCAGAAGGAATACGAAGACAAGGGAATGATGTGCGTGGGCCGTAACCCGGACAGCGATCTCGTCGAGATCGTGGAAATACCTAAGTTGAAATGGTATATCGGCACCCAGTTCCATCCCGAGTATCAGAGCACTGTGCTCAAGCCACATCCGCTCTTTGTCGACTTCGTCAAGACGGCCATCGCCAACCAAAAGAAGAAATAAGTACTGAGAAGAAGTGCGTGAAACACTTCATACATCAAGAATTAGAGAAGGAGAGAATCAGAAGATGGTTCTATAATTCTCTAATTCTTGATCTCCTTTTGAACTAAACATGATTCGGGCAAACGCCCGAGAGAAAAGATTTATGGATAAGAACAACATTATCGGCTTCGTGCTCATCGCGCTTGTGCTCATCGGCTACAGCTGGTACGCGAAGCCATCTAAAGAGCAGGAGCGTGCGCAGTTTGTGCAAGACTCCATCGCCCAGGCTAAGCGACAGCAGGCTGAACAGGATGCCAAGACGGCAGCCTTCAACCGTCAGCAGGCTGCCAAGCAGAAGATCGCGGCGGACACCACAGCCCTCTTCCACGCTGCCTTGACCGGACAGGCCAAGGACATCGTGCTGAAGAACAGCAAAGTTGCCATCACGCTGTCGACGAAAGGTGCCACTATCACCAAGGCGATCATCAACAACTACAAGGACAACATCACTGAGGCAAACCATGTCACCCTCTTCCAGGGCAAGGACCAGAGCCTCACCTACACCATGGCTGCCAAGGAGATCAACATCTCCACGGCCGACCTTTACTTTGTTCCTTCCAATGTGACAGACTCTACTGTCACCTTCACAGCCACCGCAGCACCGGGCAAGACTGTCACGCTGGCCTACCGCCTCGGCAAAGACTACATGCTCCACATGCAGATGGCTGTCAAAGGTATGGAGGGACTCTTCGCGCCAGGTACCAGCACCATGGACGTGAACTGGAAAGACAAGTGCCGTCAGCAGGAGAAGGGCTTCAACTTCGAGAACCGCTATGCTACGCTCACCTACCACAACGTAGAGGGTGGTACCGACAAGCTGAGCGAGACATCTGAGAAAGTTGACGAGGACATCGAGGACAGCATAGACTGGGTGGCCTTTAAAAATCAGTTCTTCTCTGCCGTGATGATTGCCAAGAACAACTTCCAGGGACACTCCCTGATGACGTCCATCCCACAGCAGAAAGGCTCCGGATACCTCAAGCAATATGAGGCTAAGATGAAGACTTTCTTCGACCCGAGTGGTAAGACACCGTCGGAGTTTGAGTTCTACTTTGGACCCAACGACTTCCGCCTGCTGCAAAAGGTAGAGAAGGAAAGCACATTTGGACACGACCTGCAGATGCAGCGTCTCGTCTACTTGGGTTGGCCGCTCTTCCGGATCATCAACCGCTGGTTCACCATCTACGTTTTCAGTTGGCTGAGCAAGTGGTTCCCAATGGGCGTGGTGCTGATTCTCATCACCCTGCTCCTGAAAGTGATCACCTACCCGATGGTGAAAAAGAGCTATATGAGTTCCGCCAAGATGCGCGTGCTCAAGCCGAAGCTCGATGAGGCAACCAAGCAATACGATAAGCCCGAGGACGCTATGCAGAAGCAGCAGGCCATGATGGCCGAATACGCTAAGTACGGTGTGTCGCCGCTCTCCGGCTGTTTGCCCATGCTCATTCAGATGCCGATCTGGATTGCAATGTTCAACTTCGTGCCTAACGCCATTGAGTTGCGTGGTCAGAGCTTCCTTTGGATGCACGACCTCTCGACGTATGACCCGATCATCCAATGGCACAGCAACATTTGGCTCATCGGCGATCACCTGAGTCTGACCTGTATTCTCTTCTGCGGTGCCCAGATCATCTACTCGTGGTTTACCATGCAGTTGCAGAAAGATCAGATGGTCGGTCAGCAAGCTGAACAGATGAAGGCCATGCAATGGATGATGTATCTCATGCCACTGATGTTCTTCTTTATGTTCAACGACTACTCTTCAGGTCTGAACTTCTACTATTTCGTCTCGCTGATCATGTCGGCCGGCATCATGTTCGTGCTGCGCAAGACCACCAACGACGAGAAGCTGCTGGCTATCCTTGAGGCTCGCTACAAAGAGAACCAGGCTAACCCACAGAAGAAGATGAAGGGTATGATGGCTCGTATGCAGGCTCTCCAGGAAATGCAGCAAAAGCAGATGGAGGAGAACCGCCGCCGCCAGGAAGAACTGAAAAACAAAAGAAACGGAAAGAAATAGAGGCGGACTATATAATGAAATAGAAGCAGACTATATAATAATGAGTAACGATGAGGATACCGGCATGCCGCCGGCATCCTGCGTCGTTACTCATTTTTCACGAAGCGGCTTGCTGTTTGACAATAAGCAACGCACTGATTCTAAAAACGTAGTTTGCTTTCTTCAATAACCAACTTACTCCCATGAATAAAGCAATAGCAATGGTGCTGGGTGCCATGCTTCTTGGCACTCCAACGATGAAAGCACAGACGATGATTGAGAAAAACAATATCACACTCGCCAGCGACCAGATGACGCCGGAAGCTCTTTGGGCCATGGGGCGCATCGGTGCCTATGCTGTCTCACCCGACGGCAAAACGCTGGTCTACCAGGTGAGCTACTATAGTGTCAAGGAAAACAAGAGCCACACGATGCTCTTCGTGCAGCCGCTGAAAGCCGGCAAGAGGATTGCCAAGGCAACAGCCCTGACCAAGGACAGCAAAAGCGAAACAGACGCCGCATGGATTGAGGGCGGCAAGAAGATCGCCTTCCTCCGCGACGGACAGCTGTGGAAGATGAATGTCGACGGAACCGACCGCGTGAAGATGACCGACAGCAAGATTGACATCGAGGGCTTCCTTTTCTCGCCCGACGGCAGCAAGGTGATCCTCATCAAGAGTCTCCCTTATCACGGTAGCATCCAGAAGAATCCTGATGACCTGCCCAAGGCTACGGGCCGTCTCGTCACGGATCTGAACTACCGTCACTGGGATCACTACGTCGAGAGCATGCCGCATCCGTTCGTAGCCAACGTCAATGGCGACAAGGCTGACGACGGTGTTGACATCCTTGAGGGGCAGCCTTATGAGTGTCCGATGGCTCCTTTCGGCGGTATCGAGCAGTTGGCTTGGAGCCCCGACTCCAAGCAGGTGGCCTACACCTGCCGCAAGAAAGAGGGTGTGGAATACGCCATCTCAACCGATGCCGACATATACCTATATAATATAGATACGCGCGCGACCCGCAATCTCTGCAAGCCGGAAGGCTACAAAGAGCCGAAGATCGACCCGACAAAGACCATGCGCAACCAAGCCGTCAACCATCAGGCTGGTGATATGCAGGTAGGTTACGACGTCAACCCGAAGTTCTCTCCCGACGGCAAATACATTGCCTGGCAGAGTATGAAGAACGACGGCTATGAGAGTGACCGCAACCGTCTCTGTGTCATGGAACTCGCCACAGGCAAGAAGAGCTACGTCACGGAGAAGTTCGACTCCAATGTCGATGACTATATCTGGAACAGCGACAGCCGCACGCTGTACTTCCTTGGCTGCTGGCACGCCTGCGTGAACATCTATTCTACCGATCTTGGTGGCAACGTCAAGCAGCTCACAGACGGCTGGCACGACTTCGGCTCTCTGAAGCTCTTGGCTCCTGGTAAGCTCATTGCTACGCGTCACTCCATGGCAGACCCTGACGACATCTATCAGGTCAACATCAACAAGACTGAAAAGAAGAGCGTTGCGATCCGTCTCACCGCTGAGAACGACCACATCCTCGGCCAGCTTGCCAAACCGACCATCCAGCAGCGTTGGGTCAAGACGACCGATGGCAAGCAGGAACTGGTATGGATTATCCTACCACCGCACTTCGACGCTACCAAGAAATATCCTACTCTGCTCTACTGCGAGGGCGGTCCTCAGAGTCCCGTCTCACAGTTCTGGAGCTATCGCTGGAACTTCTCCATCATGGCCGCTCACGGCTATGTCGTCGTAGCACCTAACCGCCGTGGCCTTCCCGGCTTCGGTTCTGCGTGGAACGAGGAGATTAGCGGCGATTGGACAGGCCAGTGCATGAACGACTATCTCAGCGCCATCGACGACGCAACAGCCAACTTGCCTTATGTCGACAAAGACCGTTTGGGTTGTGTGGGTGCTTCTTTCGGCGGCTTCTCCGTGTACTATCTTGCCGGTCATCACGACAAGCGCTTCAAGTGCTTTATCGCTCACGACGGTGCTTTCAACCTCGAGTCGATGTACACCGACACAGAGGAAGACTGGTTCTCCAACTGGGAGTATGACGACGCTTACTGGAATAAGGACATGACAGCCAACGCTAAGCGCACCTACGAAAACAGTCCGCATAAGTTTGTCGACAAGTGGGACACGCCAATACTCTGCATTCATGGCGAGAAAGACTACCGTATCAATGCCAACCAAGGCATGGGCGCCTTCAACGCGGCACGCATGCGTGGCATCCCCGCCGAGCTACTCATCTTCCCTGACGAGAACCATTGGGTGCTCAAACCACAGAATGGTATCCTGTGGCAACGCACGTTCTTCAACTGGCTCGACCGCTGGTTGAAAGACAAGAAATAAATCGCAATCATACAAAAGACATATAAAACGAGATTCCGTGAAAGAGGTGCCTTGCCTCTTTCACGGCATCAGAAAAAAAGAGAGAATCCTATTATGACAGAAAAACTTCAACGTATTCTCAGTGACAGCAAGGGTGTCCGTTGGACAGCCCTTTTCATTGTCGCGTTCACCATGATGACCGGTTACTTCATCACTGACGTGATGTCGCCACTGGAAGTACTTCTTGACAAACCCGTAGCAGCCGGTGGTCTGGGATGGACCTCAGACGACTATGGTTTCTTCTCCGGCAGTTACGGTCTCATCAACGTATTCCTGCTCATGCTGTTCTTCGGCGGAATCATCCTTGACAAGATGGGTATCCGCTTCACAGGAATCATGTCTTGCGGTCTGATGGTGATTGGCGTATTCATCAAATACTATGGTGTGACGGGTGACTTCGGCGACAGTCGCTTCACTCTGAGCTTTGTCAACTTCTCCCTGCCCATGTCTGCGGCAGTAGCCTCTCTGGGCTATGCCATCTTCGGTATGGGCTGCGAGATCTGCGGTATCACCGTGTCGAAGATCATCACGAAGTGGTTCACTGGTCACGAGCTTGCGCTCGCCATGGGCATTCAGGTAGCCCTCGCCCGATTGGGAACGGCGGGTGCCATGATGGGCTCACTGCCCTTTGCCAAGGCTTTCGGCGGCAAAGTTGGTGCTCCGGTGCTCCTCGGCCTGGTGCTGTTGGTGATCGGCTTCCTGTCCTTCATCGTTTACACGGTCATGGACAAGAAGCTTGACAAGAGCGTAGAGGAAGTTAAGGGCGAGAAAGAGTTTGAGAAAGAAAAAGAAACGCTCGACGAGGAGTCTGATGACGACTTCCACTTCCGTGATCTGAAGTACATCTTCTCCAACCCAGGTTTCTGGTGCATCTGCCTCCTCTGCCTGCTGTTCTATAGCGGTGTCTTCCCCTTCTTGAAGTTCGCAACCAAACTGATGATTGCCAACTACGGTGTTTCTGAGGATATGGCTGGTAGTATCCCGAGTCTGATTCCCTTCGGTACCCTCTTGCTCACACCGCTCTTCGGCTCACTCTACGACCGTATTGGCAAGGGCGCCACGCTGATGCTCATCGGCTCGGCCATGTTGGCTGCCGTGCACTTCATCTTTGCTATCCACATCCTGCCCTATGGTTGGTTTGCCGTGATCATCATGATCATCTTGGGTGTCGCCTTCTCCCTGGTGCCATCTGCCATGTGGCCGAGCGTGCCAAAGATCATCCCGATGAAGCTTTTGGGCTCTGCCTATGCCATCATCTTCTACATTCAGAACATTGGATTGGCTCTCGTGCCTATGTTCATCGGTAAGGTCAACGGCGCAGATCCGAGCTACACCACGAGTATGAGCATCTTCTGCGGCTTCGGTGTGGCAGCTGTCGTCATCTCGCTCCTGCTGATCGTCGTGGACAAGAAGAAACATTACGGACTGCAGGACGCCAACATCAAGAAATAAACTTCGATTCCACGCTATAAGGAGTCATAAGTCTTTCTATTAGAAGCATGGGACTTGCTGTCATCAGCAGGTCTCATGCTTTTTTATTTTCCTTCTTTCTTCTATTCTACAACTTGTTTCCATCATTACCATTTATTATTCTAAAAGCACTACGAAACGTTTGCTACATAAAATATTTTTTGTAGCTTTGCAATGACGAGAATGTCTTGAGTCATCAACAAAGAGATTTAAACCATGAAATATCCCATAGGAATACAAGACTTTGAAAGCCTACGAAACAATGGATATGAGTATGTCGACAAGACAGAACTCATATACAAGCTCGTGCAAGAGGGGACTTATTATTTCCTAAGCCGTCCTCGCCGATTCGGTAAATCACTGCTCATGTCCACACTTGCAGCCTACTTTAGCGGCAAGCGGGAGTTGTTTCATGGTTTAGCTATCGATAAACTTGAGAAGGACTGGACGGTCTATCCTGTGCTGCATCTTGATCTCAACACCGACAAATATGATTCACAGGAAGTATTGGAAAGCCGTTTGAACCTCTTCCTCTCGCATTGGGAACAGCAATATGGAAGAAATCCCAATGAGGTCACGTTTGCCCAGCGCTTTGAAGGCATCATCAGCCGAGTAGCCACAAAAGAGGGGAAAGCAGTCGTGATCCTTGTCGATGAATATGACAAGCCTATGTTGCAGGCTATCAACAACGACAAGTTGCAAACAGCCTATCGCAATACCTTGAAAGCCTTCTATGGCGCGCTGAAGACGCAAGACAGATACATCCGTTTCGCTCTTCTGACCGGAGTGACGAAGTTCGGAAAGGTCAGCGTGTTCTCAGACTTGAACAATCTGACCGACATCTCCATGGACGAGAGCTACGACACGCTCTGCGGAATCACCGAGGAAGAGATGCACCGCTATTTCGAAGAGAGCATCCAGAAGCTCGCCGACCGCTACGACATCAGCTACGAGGAGGCTTGCGCACGACTGAAAAAACGCTACGACGGCTATCATTTCGTGGAATATGGCACGGGCGTCTACAATCCCTTCAGTCTTCTGAGTACCTTCCGCGCCAATAAATTCGGCAGCTTTTGGTTTGAGACAGGCACGCCGACATTCCTCGTACAACTGTTGCAACGAGAGAATTTCTATCTTCCTGACCTCACGCAGCAACAGGTATCTGCGGACATGCTCAACTCCATCGATGCCATGGACCGCAATCCGATTCCAGTCATCTACCAAAGCGGCTACCTGACGATCAAGGATTACGACGAGGAGTTCAAGGTCTATACGCTCGGCTTTCCCAATGAAGAGGTGGAAGAGGGCTTCGCCAACTATCTCCTACCTTACTATGCTCATACCGGCAGCGAGGGAGCACCGATGTATGTCCGCAACTTTGTGCTTGCTCTGCGCAACGGCAAGCCTGAAGAATTTATGAAGCGCATGCAGGTGCTCTTCGCCGACACGGACTACAAGATCGTAGGCAACGCTGAACTGTATTTCCAAAATGCGTTCTACATCGTCACGAAGTTACTTGGCTTCTACACCGAGGTGGAGCGCACGATTTCCGACGGTCGCATCGACATGATCGTGAAAACAAAGGACTATATCTACATCTTCGAGTTCAAATACGACCAAAGTGCGGACACCGCCTTACAGCAGATTGAGGACAAAGGCTACGCCAAGCCCTTTGCCACCGATGGCCGCAAGATCGTGAAGATCGGTGTCAACTTCTCACGGGAGCACCGCTGTATCGATGAGTGGAAGATCAAGGAATAGAGTCAAACAAATGATTTGGGCACCATAAAGCCCCAAGAAGAAACAACAGAAAGCATGACAGAGAGTACAGAAAGCAGCAACCTGCTCAATTTATTCACAGAAGTGAAGGATACCGTCATCCGCCGCATACGTGGCAGAAAGAAGGATGTGGCACTTGTGCTCTCCAGTGGAGGTGCACGGGGACTGGCTCATATCGGTGCCATTGAGGAACTTCTTGACCGTGGCTACCATATCCGTTCCATTGCAGGTACGTCGATGGGCGCGCTCGTTGCCGGCATGTATGCGACCGGCAACCTCGAGACCTTCCGCTCATGGATGAAGACGATCGACAAGCAAAAGATTCGGGAGCTGACTGATTACTCACCGAGCTTGGACCATCTGGTCAAAGGCAAACGCATCATCGACACGCTTAAAACCATCGTTCCCGATACCGACATCGACACACTGCCCATTCCTTATGCCGCCATCTCCACAGACTGGGAAAGCGGCCATGAGGTGGTCTTCCGCCACGGCTCCCTCTATGAGGCCATTCGTGCAAGCATCTCTCTGCCTGCTTACTTCGAGCCCATGCACCTTGGCAACAAGTTGCTCATCGACGGAGGCACCACCAATCCACTGCCTCTCAACCGCGTGGAGCGACATAAAGGCGACCTGCTCGTGGCCGTCAACGTCTGCGGACATGACTATGAAGGGGAATTGGAACTGAAACGCACCGCCGAACGCCAGCGCATGGCGTCCTCACGTACGCTGCAACTGCTCAACCGTATCGTACCAGGAGGCTTGAAACTCGACTTCAACTACTTTACATTGTTGAACCGTACCGCCAGCATCATGATTCACCAAAACGCACAGCTCATGCTCAGACTTTGTCCGCCTGATATTCTCCTGGACATCCCCATGCGCAGGTTCAGCGGCTCCGACTATGACAAATCCGAGCGTCTCATCGCCATCGGACGTGCAAGGATGAAGAAGGTACTTGATGACTACGAGGAATAGCGAGTCTTAAACATAGAATATTAATCACTGTTCAACCATCAAAATCATGAAAAAGAACATTATGTTAGTCATGGCCGTAGCTGCAATGCTGTTTGCCAGCTGTGGAGGAAGCAAGACAAAGTCTGCTGCCGAGGCTACAGACTCAACGGCAACAGCCGACAGCACGGAACAGATAGACACCACAGCTCTTGCTCCTGAGATCAAGTCCACACTCAACGCGCTGACCGCTCAGGCCACAAGCGCCATTGAGAAGAAAGATCCCAAACAGGTGACCACAGCACTGGCAGACCTGGCTACCACCTATAAGACACTGGTCAACGCCGGCAAACTCGATGAAGCAAAGACTTACGGTGCCGCCATCAAGAAATTCGTCAAGGACAATGAGCAGACGCTGAAGAGCGTAGCCACTAACAACACCACCATCGCCGACCTGATCAACAACATCGAGAACCTGCCGACGACAGCAGCCACTACCGCTGACGAAGCCAAGAAGGCTGTCGCCCAAGATGTCGTGAACCTCGCTTCTCCATACCTGCAGAAGGGCGCTGCCGCTGCTGCCTCCGCTGAAGCTGCCGCCGCCGTGTTGAAGAATGCACCCGCCGCTGCCAAAGCCGCCATCGATGCCGCTCCCGCCACAGCCAAGGCTGCTGCTGAGCAGGCTGCCAACCAAGCCGTCAACAATGCCAAGACCGCAGCTGAGAACAAGGTCAACGAGGAGGCCAACAAAGCCGCTTCCAAAGCCAACGAGGCTGTGACCAAAGCACAGAACAAAGCCGCTGAGAAAGTCAACAAGGCTGCCAACAAAGCCAACGACGCTGTCAACAAGGCTGCAGGAAAGGCACTGAAAGGACTGGGACTGTAAACATTGCTCTTGTTATATATAGAGTGGTTCTCTTGAAAGAGATTGCGCCACTGCTCAATATCTCCATACGTGGTGTGGAGATCAGTCGCTACCGGCTACGTAAGAAGATGGGCTTTGACACCAATGTCAACCTCTCTGAGTTCTTGCATAAATTATAATGATTGCCCATCAATATGGCTGTTCCGTACGGATGTCAGTTTTGTTGGATAAACTGACAAAAAAGCGGGCCTGAGATTGCGTTCTTTTCGAGCAGGACGTACTTTGCCCGGATTTTTGCGAATTTAGAGTAGTTTTTCGTAATAGGTTGATAGTCAGTCTGATAAAGCGATATTGGCCTTTGGGCAGAAAAGAGAAAGGCACTTTGAGGAAAAATTCTCTAGAGAATTTCTCCTCAAAGTGCCTTTCTGATGCTATGATCACGCTTATTTGATGTGGTCATCTCGCCTTTCTGACCCTGTCATCTAAGCGTGATGACAGTATCAAAGTGCCTTTCTGATGACCTGAAGTCGATTTTCTGTTCTGAAGAAGACGTTTTTTTCGTTTTCAGAGCTCAGCCGCTTCTCTAGAATGAAAGCGCGCGGTGATGTGCTTTTGTCAAGAAGTTTGAACCTGTTCTTCCACAATATTAGTTGAAGAAGTTCCAGCTGATGCCAAAGCGGAGCACGCTGCCGTTGAGCGGATAGTGCGGAGCGAGGAAATAGTTTTTCTTGCCCATCTTGGCGTTGACATGGCTCATCATCACGAAGAAACGCGTGTGCTGGAGGTGGAAATTGGCGTAGACGTTGATGATCGGGCAGTTGCCGACCTTCACCTTGCTGTCGTTGTCCTGCACGGCATACTGTCCGATGCCCGGCACATACTCCGGCGCGTTGTACTCGGTGAAGTAGCGCAGGTCGCCGCCTAAGTCGCATTTCAGCACGTGGGCGATCTTGAACTTCAGATAGAGATTGGTGTAGACATTCAGCAACGGCAGGGGCAGCGCGTCCTCGTTGGTCGATTTCTGCACTGTGGCCACGGTTTCCCAGTTGAGCAGACCAAACGTGAAGTTCTGCCGGGCTTCGGCTGTGAACACGCTGATGGGCGAGCTGGCCTGGTTGACCGACACCTTATTATATAAGCGCTGATCGTTGTCGGTGGTGTAGCCCGTGGAGAAATAAGTATAGTTGTGTAGCTCGTCGAAGGCAAAGCGCAGTTGCGTGCGTGTCTTCTGATAGTTAAGCAGTCCTTGCAGATGGAGGTGATCGATCATGCTCATGTCCTCATCGTCCCACCAGTAGTGGCGGCTCTGATAGTGACGATAGTAGAACGAGGGTTTCTCGTGGGCATAGAACCCGGAGGCGGCGAGCGTCATCGTGTCCTTGAAAAGCGGGAAGTTGAGGTCCGCGCCACCGTTGATGTGTATCTCGCCAGCGTTGATGCCGGCCACGCCGAGCTGTCCGGTCACGTTGTAGTGCAGCGTCTTGCCCTGTGTCTTGCTGAGTTGTGCGCCAATGCTCAGCGCGTTTTCGTTCCAAGAGCTGACACCTGCGGAGTCGGGAAGCGTGAAATGGCGCAACTCGTGCTCGGCGAAGATCTTTGCTCCCGTCTTGACCCATTTGTTGAACCCTTCGAGCAGTGAGATGGCAAACGTGTTGCGCAGCGTCCAGCTCTTGGTCTGGTCGTAGATCGAGTCGCCGGAGAGCTTCTCCGCTACGGTGTATTTGTCGAGATAATAGTTCTCCGGAGTCTGATAAGCCTCGTAGATGCGTCGGTAGTTGTCAAAGGCGATGGTATGGATGAAACTGGTGACCGGCACGTATTCGTTCTTGAGCCACGAGGTGTCGGCCTTGGCTTTTTTCTCGGCAGCGATGAGGCTGTCGGCGACGGCCTTGCTACTGACGCTGATGCGTCCGCCTTTGTCGATGGAGTCGGTTTTGGCAGGTCCTTCAGCGATCTTGGCGCCGTCGGGTCTTCCGGCAAACTTTTTCTTGTTCTTCAGTTCCTTCTCGGAGAGTTTTGCGCCACGCTTTGCGGCCTCTTTCTCAAGTTTTTCCTTGTCCTTCTGCTCCTGTTCCTCTTTCTTCGACTCCATGGCGAACTTCTTGGCCTTGATTTCTTCGGCGGTCATCGGCACCTTGCGGTTGAATCCGATGCTGTAGCGCTGGGAGAAGAAGACGTGCTGATTGTCGTTGCGGTTCCAGTTTTGCGTGAGCATCGTCGGGATCTCGTTTTCGGCATAGTTGTCGGTGAAGGCTTCGGGATGCGTGATGTAGTCGTCGTTGGTGATACCGCCGTTCTCAGTCACCTTCTCGTGGTTGGTAGAAGCGAGAAGGTGGGCCTGATAGCGCTCACCAAGGTAGGAGCCGTACATGGTATAGTTGAAATGCGATGCCGCCTGACTGTCGTAATAGCCACGCGCGTAGATATAGTCGAAGTTGAAACCGACGCCGAGCTTCTTACCTGCGTTGACGCCGAACTTCGCGGTGAAGTGATCTTCGCCGTTGGTGCGGTTGCCACAGTTGTTGTACGTGAGGTTGGTGAAGGGCGAGAGCGTGTTGGTGAAGTGAAACTCGCTGACGGGCTTTACAAAATAGTCGTAGGGCTGGGTGAAGATAAACTGACCGAGGTTGCGGCGGTCAATGAAGATGCGGGCCTGCCGCGCCGATCCGAGGTTGCCCGTAGTGTTGTATTCACCACGGAGCCCCGTGGCGAAGACTGTGTTGGGAAACATGTGTGACATGGTGTCGAGGGGCGCGGGCGTGCGGTCGCCAAAGCGCTCGTCGACGGTCCAGACATAGATGCCCTTGGGTATCTCTTTGTCCGATCCGAGCGAGTCGGTGTTGTTTCTTCCGTTTCTGCGGCTGATGTCTCCGTTCTCGTTGATCTGGTTGAAGCTGTCGTTGCCTAAGGTGTTTTGTGCCAGGGACAGCGAGCAATGAATAGCGAGGAGGAAAAGCAGCGAGAGTATTTTCTTCATTTCAGGAATCTTAGTCCGCATTCGATGATCTTGAAAACCATGGAAGCGAGAATGATGATCGTGCCGACGGTGTTGTCGGACCAATAGAACACGGCAACGCCGATGAGCGCGCCGATCATGAAGATGGCGTTGAGCCAGTTGCGCAAAACGGGATACTGTCCCCGGCGCTTGATAGGCTCGAGCCTGCTGCGGTGTTCAATCTGTGAGTTGTCGTCCATCTGTCAATCTTTTGTTTGCTAAAGGGAAGGGGGAGGGGGGAAAAAGCGCAGGAGCATGCGGGGCAAGGGGCGCGGATGGCTGTTGGCAAGGGGGCGCGCCTGGTTATAACCAGGCGAACGGAACACCAAAACCACAGGGCGGCGCGCGGGGACTCTTTTCGGCTCGCGAGGGAGCGGGGGCTCGGCTCGCGAGGGAGAAGACCCGCTCTTGAGAGGGCGGGAAGGGATCAGTATTTGATCTCTAAGGCTTTGCAGATCTTGTCGAAGATGTTGTCCTTGCGGTCGATAGTCTTGCGGCGGAACTTGCCACTGCCTTTGTAGAGCTTGGTCTTCTTCTTGTTTAGTGCGTGCTTGTCCGTGATCCAGTCGTCAGCCTTGACCGACATGCCCTCGGAATCGCCGCGGTCCATCTCATACTGATAGGAGATGCGCTCCATGGTGCAGTGGATGTGGCCGTCAGTAGCCTGGGCGATGATCGTGTAGTTAAATACGGTGCGGTCGAGCGAGAGGAAGGAGCTTTGGAAGACCAGCCACTCTTTGTAGCGGGCGGCAATGGTGTGCTCGCCTTTGTTGACCACGGATATCTTGCTGTTGGGAAACTCGCATTGCTCCTGGGTGAGCGCCTGCAGGGCACCGTAGACGGCGGAATAGATCTGGTCAGCAGTCTTTCCGGGTACGTTGCGGTCGAGTGTGAAGACCACCTTGCCGTCGATCTCGGGCACAGCACCGGCGAGATACTTGGCATCCTCCAGCTTTTTCTGTGCTTCGGCCTTGGCTTTTTTGGCCTGCTCCGCCTTGATCTGCGTGGAGTCTACAGTGGGTGCTTCCCATGTGTTTTGAGCCATACTTGCCAAGGGCAGCATGGCCAGCAATGCGATGATGATTTTCTTCATAATCCTAAGTTTGCCTATAATATTGCAAAGTTACGAAATAATGTGGTATTACAAAGGCAGGGTGTCGGTTTTAACGTTTGTTTGGTATAGAAGGGATAGATGATATAGATGCTATAGAGACTATAGAAGCCATAGAAGAGATAGGGAGGATAGAGAGACGGCAAGGCGTACTGACTCCTGCCATTCTCTGCTTATTCTTTTAGCTCTTATTGTTATTCTTTCAGCTCCAACTGCTTTTCGAGCCTTACGATCTCGTCGCGGTACTGGGCAGCCTGTATGAAGTCGAGGTTCTTGGCAGCCTGCTCCATGAGTGCCTTGGTGTTGGCGATGCTCTTCTCCAGCTCCGGTCGCGTCATGTGCATGATGATCGGATCGGCAGCCACTTCAGAGGTTTCTTCCGGTCCGCTGTAGGCGATCGGCTTGTCGATGGTGCGGCGCATGCTCGTCTCCTCGCTCTTGGCCTGTGGCATGGAACTCTTGATGGCCTTGACGATCTGCTTGGGTGTGATGTGGTGGTCCTCGTTGTATTTGAGCTGAATGCTTCTGCGGCGGGCCGTCTCGTCGATCGTCTTCTGCATACTGTCGGTGATGGTGTCGGCATACATGATCACCTTGCCGTTGACATTACGGGCGGCACGTCCGGCAGTCTGCGTCAGTGAACGGTGAGAACGCAGGAAGCCCTCCTTGTCGGCATCGAGGATGGCAACCAAAGAAACCTCCGGAAGGTCGAGACCCTCACGCAGAAGGTTCACACCGACAAGCACGTCATAGACACCGGCGCGCAGGTCGTTCATGATCTGCACACGGTCGAGCGTGGCCACGTCGCTGTGGATGTAGTTGGCCTTCACGCCGTGGTTGAGCAGGTATTCAGTGAGTTCCTCGGCCATGCGCTTGGTCAGCGTGGTGACCAGGACACGCTCGTCGCGGTGACTGCGGGTGAGGATTTCGTCGAGCAGATCGTCGATTTGGTTTTCCGAGGGCCGTACCTCTATCTCCGGGTCGAGCAGTCCCGTGGGTCGGATGAGCTGTTCCACGACGACGCCGTCAGCCTCCTGAAGTTCGTAGTCGGCCGGTGTGGCAGAGACATAGATGACCTGATGGATCATCTCGTGGAACTCCTCGAAGCGCAGGGGACGGTTGTCGAAGGCTGCCGGAAGGCGGAAACCATACTGCACGAGGTTTTGCTTGCGTGCGCGGTCGCCGCCGTACATCGCACTGATCTGCGGTACGCTGACGTGACTCTCGTCGATGACCATCAGATAGTCTTTGGGGAAGAAGTCGAGCAGACAGTAAGGACGCTGTCCCGGTTCACGGCCGTCGAAGTAGCGGGAATAGTTCTCGATGCCCGAGCAATGCCCGAGTTCCTTGATCATCTCCAGGTCGTACTCCACGCGTTCCTTGATACGTTGCGCCTTCAGATCATCGCCCATCTCCTTGAAGTAATCGATTTGCTTGGCGAGATCGTCCTGGATATGACTCACGGCGCTGTTGGTTTGCTCCTGCGTGGTGACAAAGAGGTTGGCGGGATAGATGTGGTAGTCTTCGAAGCGCTGAAGCGTGTGCATGGTCACGGCGTCGCATTCCTCGATGCTGTCGATCTCGTCGTCCCACCACGTCACGCGCAGGATGTTGTCGCTGTAGGCCATGGCGATGTTCACCGTGTCGCCTTTCACCGAGAAGCAGCCACGTTGCAAGTCGATGTCGTTGCGGACATAGAGTGCTGTGACGAGCTTGCGCAGAAACACGTTTCGGTCGATTTTCTCGCCTTGCTTGATGTCGATGATGCTTTCCTGCATGGCCACGGGACCGCCCATGCCGTAGATACACGACACCGACGATACCACGATGACATCCTGACGACCCGAGAGCAGATCGCTGACAGCGGCCAGCCTCAGCTTGTCGATTTCCTCGTTGATGGCCAGATCCTTCTCGATATACAGGTCTGTGGCCGGCAGATATGCCTCGGGCTGGTAGTAGTCGTAATAAGAGACATAGTAGTCTACGGCATTGTTGGGGAAGAATCCTTTCATCTCCTCATAGAGCTGTGCGGCCAAAGTCTTGTTGTGGCTCAGCACCAGCGTGGGCTTGTTGACGTTGGCGATGACGTTGGCAACGGTAAAAGTCTTGCCCGATCCGGTGACACCGAGCAACACCTGTGCGGGGTCTCCGTGCTCGATGCCCTCGGTGAGTTGGCGTATCGCCTGTGGCTGATCGCCTGTTGGCTTGTATTTTGAAGTGAGTTGGAAGTTCATAAGTGCAAATATACGACTTTTATGGCATTGCGCGTACATTTTATGCTAAAAAATGTTCTATGCCTTTGTTAATAAAATATTTATATGTAAATTTGCAGTTCAAAAGTGTAGATATGAAGAAAACGTGTCTCTTGACATTGGGTTTCGTCTTGCTGTTCACCAGTTGTGCGCAAGAATTCAACCGAGTGTATAAGTCATCCGACTATCGCTATAAGTACGAGTACGCCAAGGAGTGCTTTGCCGAGGGCAAGTATGTCCGTGCCACGACGCTTCTCCAGGATCTCATCGTTCCGGAAAAGGGCAGTCGCGACGCTCAGGAATGCCTCTATATGTTGGGCATGGCTGAGTATTGCAGCCGTGACTATGTGACCGCATCAGAGACTTTCAGCAAGTACACCAAGAGCTATCCTCGCGGCTACTTCGCTGAGATGGCCTATTATTACGTCGGTCAGAGTCTCTACATGTCTACGCCCGAGCCACGTCTTGACCAGAGTCAGACCGTGCAGGCGATAGCTGCTTTTCAGACCTATCTCGACCTCTTCCCCGATGCCAAGATGAAAGAGACGGCACAGAAACGCCTTTTCGACTTGCAGGACAAGCTGGTGGAGAAGGAACTCTATTCGGCCCGGCTGTATTACAATCTCGGAACCTATTTCGGCAACTGCTCCGACGGCGGCAACAACTATGAGGCTTGCATCGTCACGGCGGAGAATGCCTTGAAGGACTATCCCTACACCAAGCGGCGCGAGGACTTTGCCCTGCTGATCATGAAAAGCAAATATGAGCTGGCACAGCAGAGCGTGGAGTCGAAGAAGATGGAGCGTTTCCAGGATGCCGAAGACGAGGCCTACGGCTTTGTCAATGAGTATCCCGACTCGAAGGAACGCAAGCTCGCCGAGGAATATATTGCCAAGTGCAAGAAGATAACAAGTACGGCGAAAGACTGATCATCGGTCGCTCTTATACAGAAGTCAATACAAGATAAACAACAATAGATAATACTATAGATAGAATGGATTATAGAAAATCAAATGCTCCGACCAACACCGTCACACGCAATGTGATGGACTTGTGCAAAGAAACTGGTAACATCTACGAGAGTGTCGTGATCATTTCGAAGCGCGCCAACCAGATTTCTGTTCAGATCAAGGAAGACCTGAGCAAGAAGCTCTCGGAGTTTGCTTCCTACAACGACTCTTTGGAGGAAGTGTTTGAGAACCGCGAGCAGATTGAAATCAGCCGCTATTACGAGAAGTTGCCGAAGCCGTCGTTGCTGGCAACACAAGAGTTTATCGAAGGTAAGATCTACTGGAGAAATCCAGCTGACGAGGTGCCCGCTGACAACGAGCGTAAAGAAGATCTGATCTGATGATACAACGTAAGCAAACAGTATTCCTGTTGTTGGCATTGGCAGCCATCATTGTCTGTCTCTGCCTGCCGTTGGGAGCCATCGAACCTAAGGGTATGGGCGTTCCGGCGCTGTTCTATAACATCGGGCTTTATGCCAACGGTGGCTATCAGGTTCATCCGCTGCTCTTCGTCGACTTGGTGATCACGGGTGCGCTGACACTGGTTTGCATCCCTCTGTTTAAGAAGCGCAAGATGCAGATGAAGATCTGTGTGGCGAATATCGTGCTGAGTTTGGTGTGGTATGGCTATTATGCTTTCTGTGTCCTGCACCTTTTCAAGGATATGGGCACGTTCCATCCTCGCTTTGCCGGCTGCCTGCCATTGGTGGCACTGATCCTTTTTGTCCTGGCCTACCGTGGCATCAAGGCTGATGAGGAACTGGTGCGCTCGATGGACAGAATCCGATAAGAGACTACACCTTATTATATAGGGAGTCTCTCCACTGATACACGATACATCAACATAGCCCTTGCTACGCCCTTAGTGTAGCAAGGGTTTTTCTTTTCACACCGAGAAAGAAAAAAGCGCTGATTGTTTTCTCATTCGCTGATAATTTAGTATCTTTGCGCTAAGATTACACAACAGAGAGATGAGTACTCAAGATATGGCTCACAAGTTGACGGAAACAGTAGAGGAGCTCTCCGAGCCGAGCTCGCTCAAGGGACTGTTTCATCAACACAAGGATGGATATCCTTTGCCTTCAAGCACGGCGCTTGAAGAGATTATCCAGTTGGCACGCGCCATCCTCTTTCCCGGCTATTTTGGAAAGTCACAGGTCAACGTCAAGACTATCAAATATCAGATTGGTGTCAACGTGGAACGGCTGCAAAAGTTGCTCTCCGAGCAGATACTGGCTGGAATGTGTTTCGCCGACAGCGACGAGAACGCTGAGGAGAAGCCTGCCGCTGACAGCTGCATCCTCAAAGACTTGAAAACACTCAAGCAGGAGTCCAAGGAGATGGCGACGGAACTCATCAGCCGCCTGCCTGCCGTGCGCCGCATCCTCGCCACCGACGTGGTGGCCGCCTACAATGGTGATCCCGCTGCGACGAGCATGGCGGAGATACTGGCTTGCTACCCTGTCATCAAGACGCTGACGATCTTCCGTGTCGCTCACGAACTGTTTACGATGGGCGTGCCCTTGATTCCTCGCATGATGACAGAGATTGCACACTCCGAGACCGGCATGGACATCCATCCGGGAGCCACCATCGGTCCCTCGTTCACTATCGACCACGGTACGGGTGTCGTCATCGGCGAGACTTGTATCATCGGCAAAAACGTCAAGCTCTATCAGGGCGTGACACTCGGTGCCAAGAGCTTTCCCCTCGACGAGCACGGCAATCCTATCAAGGGCATCCCACGTCACCCGATCATCGAGGACGACGTGGTCATCTATGCCAACGCCACCGTGCTCGGCCGCGTGACCATCGGCAAAGGTTGTGTCGTGGGAGCCAATACGTGGGTGATGGACGACATGGCACCACAAACCAAGATTTACAACAAGAACAAATAACCGACATTTATATAACATTTATATTTATTTTTAGCTAAAATGGAATTCGAACTCATCGCCAAGACATTCATGGGCTTGGAGCCCGTCCTGGCACAGGAGCTGACCCAACTGGGTGCTAACAACGTGCAAATCGGCCGCCGTATGGTATCATTCACCGGTGACAAGGAAATGATGTACCGCGCCAACTTCCAACTGCACACTGCCATCCGCATCCTGAAACCTATAAAACACTTCAAAGCCCGCTCGGCCGAGGACGTCTATGCCGAGGTGCAGAAAATCGACTGGAGCCAATATATCCTTGAAGGAAAGACTTTCTCGGTGGACACCGTCGTATACTCCGATGACTTCCGCAACTCGCGCTTCGTCACCTACAAGGTCAAAGACGCCATCGTGGACCAGTTCCGCGAGAAAACCGGCAAGCGCCCAAACATCTCAGTGGCCAATCCCGATATCCGTCTCCACATACACATTGCCAACGACGATGCCACTATCGCGCTCGACTCCAGCGGTGAGAGCCTGCACCGCAGAGGCTATCGCCAGGAGAGTGTAGAGGCTCCGCTGAATGAGGTGCTGGCTGCCGGCATGATCCTGATGACGGGATGGAAGGGCGACTGCGACTTCATTGACCCGATGTGCGGTTCCGGTACTATCCTCATCGAGGCTGCCCTCATCGCCCGCAACATCTCGCCGGGTGTCTTCCGCAAGGAGTTTGCCTTTGAGAAATGGCCCGACTTCGATCAGAACCTCTTCGACGAGATCTATAACGACGACTCTCAGGAGCGCGAGTTCCCGCATCATATCTATGGCTACGACATCGACATGAAGGCTGTCAACACGGCACGCCTGAACGTCAAGGCCGCCGGACTGTCGAAGGATATCACCGTGGAGCAGCAGGACTTCAAGAACTTTAAGAAGCCCGAGCAAAAGAGCATCATCGTCACCAATCCGCCTTATGGCGAGCGCATCTCCACGCCGAACCTCCTCGGTACCTACCGCATGATCGGTGAGAGACTGAAGAACGCCTTCGGCGGCAACGAGGCCTGGATTCTCAGCTACCGCGAGGAGTGCTTTGAGCAGATCGGTCTGAAGCCGAGCTTAAAGATACCTCTTTATAATGGAAGCCTGGAATGTGAGTTCCGCAAATACGTACTCTTCGACGGTAAGATGAAGGACTTCCGATCAGAAGGCGGCATCGTCAAGACCGACGAGGAGAAGCGCGAGATGGCACAGAAGCACCGTTTCAAGAAGAACCGCGAGTTTAAACAGCGCCTTGAGGAAGAGGAGTCCAACGAGGAGGGCGACATCCGCTCATTTAAGTTCCACTCTTTCCAAGCTCCCGGCAGCCGTTCGCCGCGCCGTTTCGGCGACGACGACTTCAAGGGTCGCAAGCGTGGCGGTGACGACTTCAAGGGTCGCCGCGATGATGGCGACTTTAAGGGACGCCGTCGTGGCGATGATTTCAAGAACCGCCGCCGCGGGGATGACTTCCGCGGACACAGCGACCGTGGCAACCGCCGCGGCAGTGACAAGTTCGGAAAAAACAGACGTTTTGAAGATGAAGATTAAGCACATTACGTTAGCTGCTCTCTTGGCCATGACCACATTCACAGCAGGAGCACAACAAAAAACGGCAGACCTCAAGCAGTTTACGCTTGAAGATCTGAACTTCGGCGGAAAGAACTATCACCAGATGACCGCCAAGAACCGCTGGACAGCATGGTGGGGCGACACCCCCGTCAGGCTCGACGCGGAAGAGTGTGCCCTCATCGACCCGCAGACTGGTAAGGAGAAGACGCTCTTCACGCTCAACGATATCAAGAAGGCAGGTGGTAAGGAAGGCGAGAAAATTCATTCCCTCTACTATGTCTCTTTTCCCTATGCCGACAAGAGTTTGGCTCTAATCGACTACGGCAAGGGTCGCGCCCTCTACGACTTCAAAGCCGGACGGCTGATCTGGACGCGCGAGATCGAGGGGCCTGTCGTGTCCAGCGACTACTGTCCTGTCACGGAGTGCACAGCCTATGTCAGTGCTCATCAACTCTGTGTACTCGATGGTAAGGGTAAGACACTGAAACTCACCAACGACGGCTCACGCAACATTGTCTACGGACAGAGCGTCCACCGCGACGAGTTCGGTTGGAGCAAGGGCACATTCTGGAGTCCCGACGGCACAAAGTTGCTCTTTACACGTATGGATCAAAGCATGGTCACCGACTTCCCATTGGTCACGATCCCTGATGCCAGCGAAAGCTTAGAAAAGGGCAAGCCGGGTGTCATCGCCACACCGGCACCGGAGAAATATCCGATGGCGGGTCAGAAGATGCACAAGGTGACGTTAGGCATCTACGACTTGAAGAAGGGAACATGTGTCTATCTCAAGGCCGGTGACCCGACAGACCGCTATTTCACCAATCCGGCATGGAGTCCCGACGGCAAGACCATCTATCTCTTTGAACTCAACCGCGACCAGAACGACTGCCGACTCGTGAGCTACGACGCAGTCACAGGCGAGAAGAAAGCTGAACTCTACCGCGAGACCGATGACAAATATGTGGAGCCTCTCCACCCGATCGTCTTCCTGCCCTGGGACAACGACAAGTTTATCATGCAGAGCCAAAAGGACGGCTACAACCATCTATACCTGTTTAATAAGGAGGGCAAGCAACTCCGCCAGCTCACCAAAGGTTTCTGGGTGGTCATGGACATGCTTGGCTTCAACACCAAACTTAAGTCCATCGTCTACGCTTCCAATGAATGCAGTCCCATCCAGCGCAACACGTGGATGGTAAGCCTAAAAGACGGTAAGCGTACGCTGCTCGACAACGGCAAAGGATGGCACAATGCCTCACTGAGTGAAAGCGGTCAGATGATCGTAGACAACTATCAGGAACCAACTGTTCCGCGCAATATCGACCTTGTCAACGTGGCCACAAAGAAAACCGTGCGCTGGTTCACCGCTCCCGACCCATGGAAGGGCTACGCCGTGCCAGAGTATCGCTGCGGCACCATCAAGGCTGCCGACGGCAAGACCGACCTCTATTATCGCATGGTACTGCCCGTTGGCTTTGACAAGAACAAGAAATATCCGACCATCGTCTACGTCTACGGTGGTCCTCACGCCCACAATGTCGATGCTCGCTGGCACTATTGCAGCCGCGGCTGGGAAACCTACATGGCACAGAAAGGCTATCTGCTCTTCATCCTCGACAACCGTGGCAGCGAGAATCGCGGCAAGGACTTTGAGCAAGTCACTTTCCGTCATCTTGGCGACCATGAGGTGGAAGACCAGATGGAGGGCGTGAAGTATCTCAAGAGCCTAAGCTATGTCGACAGCACCCGACTCGGCGTGCACGGCTGGAGCTTCGGCGGCTTTATGACTATCAACATGATGACCACGCATCCCGAGGTCTTCAAGGTGGGTGTCGCCGGTGGACCCGTCATCGACTGGAAATGGTACGAGGTGATGTACGGAGAGCGTTATATGGACACGCCGCAGACCAATCCTGAAGGATATGCTCACTCAAGTCTGCTGCCCAAAGCCAAGAATCTCAAAGGTAAGCTGCAGATCATCATCGGTCTCAATGACCCAGTGGTGGTACCACAACATGCGCTGACCTTCATCAAGCAGTGCATCCAGGACGGCACACAACCCGACTTCTTTGTCTATCCCGGTGAGCCGCACAATATGCGGGGACATCAGTCCACGCATCTCCACGAGCGCATCTCACAGTATTTCGATGACTATCTGAAATGAAAAAGCAGATTGCTTCATATCGTATTTTAGGCTTGAGGCTCCTGCCGCTGCTGATTGCTTTGTTGCTCCCCTTGCAGATGTGGGGGGAGGACATCAAGGCCCAGCTCATGGCGCTGCCCGGCATCTCAAAGGTTGAAGAGCTGAAGAGCAGCAAGTACGACCATAAATATCTGATGAACATCCGCCAATGGATCGACCCCAACGATACCACGGTGGGGGCTTTCCAACAGCGGGTCATCGTCTGCCATGTGGGTTTCGACCGGCCTACGGTACTTGTCACAGAGGGCTACAACTGCAACTACGCGCTCAAGGAAGGCTATGCCGAGGAATTGTCCAAGCTCTTTGACGCCAACCTCGTCTTTGTGGAGTATCGCTATTTCGCCGCTTCCACGCCACAGCCCTGCAACTGGCGCTATCTCACCGTGGAGAACTCTCTGGCCGACTTGCACCATGTCAACGCTACGTTCCATCGCCTTTATCAGGGCAAGTGGATGGCTACGGGCATCAGCAAAGGCGGACAGACATGTCTGTTCTACCGCGTGTTCTATCCCAATGATGTGAATATCTCGGTGCCTTATGTGGCTCCACTCAACCGCAGCGTGGAAGACGGGCGGCACGAACCCTTCCTGCGAGACCAGGTAGGAACGGCGAAAGAACGTCAGCGGGTACGGGAGTTTCAGCAAGCCGTGCTACAGCGCCGCAATGCGCTGATGCCGCTCTTCAAGGACTATGTCACGAAAAACGGACTTACTTTCCGGGCTCCGCTCAACGAGATCTATGACCTCTGTGTTTTGGAGTACGCTTTTGCCCTGTGGCAATGGGGCACACCGGTGAGCAGCATCCCTGCTTCGACGGCCAGCGACGAAGAACTTTTCAACCATCTGATACGTATCAGCAATCCCGGCTACTTCTCCATCCAGTCGAGCGATTTGTCCTTCAATGTGCAGGCGGCCAAGCAGTTGGGCTATTATGGTTACGACGTGAAGCCGCTGCGCAAATGGCTCTCTGTCAAGACCACAAAGGACTATCTCCGTCGCATCATGCTGCCGGACAGCCTACGCAACGAGCCCTTCAACGCCACTCTCTACCACAAGACGATGGCGTTTCTACGTCACCACGACCCAAAGATGATCTTCATCTATGGCGGTCTCGACCCTTGGGGCAGTTCCGGTGTGGCTAAACTCGACTTCTTACAGAACAAGCGCAACATCCATGTCTTTGTCCTGCCACGCGGCAGCCATGCCACCCGCATCGCCTCTTTTCCCGAGATTGAGCGCAACGAGATCGTGGACATCATTCGGCAATGGCTCGATGAAGGTGAGGAAAAGAAATAGAGGTGAAGTCTGCCGTCGACAGTCGCTTAGCGATAGTCTCTCATCCAGGCATACACCTTATTATATATATAACGCAAAAAAGAAATCAAAGATAACTCTACAACTCATCATCTCATGAAAATTCTATTGTTAGGAAGTGGCGGCCGTGAGCACGCCCTGGCATGGAAAATTGCCCAAAGCCCTAAATGTTCAAAGCTCTTCATTGCACCGGGAAACGCCGGAACAAGCAACGTAGGAGAGAATGTAGCGATCGGTGTCAACGATTTCGATGCCTTGAAAGACTTTGCCGTGGACAAAGCCATCGATATGGTCGTGGTCGGTCCTGAGGATCCTTTGGTGCGCGGTGTCTATGACGCCTTCAAGAGCGACAGCCGCACGGCTTCCATCCCCGTGATTGGTCCGAGCAAGCAAGGTGCGGTTCTCGAAGGCAGCAAGGACTTCGCCAAGGGTTTCATGAAGCGCCACAACATCCCTACCGCTGCTTATGAGACCTTCGACGGCACCACCGTGGAGGAAGGCATCCGCTTCCTGGAGACGCTCCAGCCGCCCTACGTGCTGAAAGCCGACGGACTGGCAGCCGGTAAAGGCGTGCTGATTGTGCCGACACTCGCCGAGGCCAAGAAGGAGTTCCGTGAGATGCTCGGCGGTATGTTCGGCAACGCTTCCGCTAAGGTTGTCATTGAAGAGTTCCTCAGCGGCATCGAGTGCTCTGTCTTCGTATTGACAGATGGCAAGCACTATCAGATACTTCCCGAGGCCAAAGACTACAAACGTATCGGTGAGCACGACACGGGACTGAACACCGGCGGCATGGGTAGTGTATCGCCGGTGCCCTTTGCCGACAAGGAGTGGATGCAGAAAGTCGAGGACCGCATCATCCGTCCTACCGTAGACGGCCTCGCTGAGGAGGGTATCGACTACAAGGGCTTTATCTTCTTCGGACTGATCAACGTCAAAGGTGAGCCGATGGTGATCGAGTACAACTGCCGTATGGGTGACCCGGAGACCGAGACGGTGATGCTGCGCTTGAAGAGCGACATCGTAGATCTCTTTGAGGGCGTAGCCAATGGCGACCTCGACAAGCACCCTGTAGAGGTCGATCCGCGCGCTGCCGTGTGCGTAATGCTCGTCAGCGGCGGTTATCCTCAAGCTTACAAGAAAGGTTATCCGATCACTGGTATCGACAAGGTTGAGGACAGCATCGTCTTCCATTCCGGTACGGCAATGAAGGACGAACAGGTTGTCACCAACGGCGGACGCGTCATAGCTGTGTCGTCTTATGGACGCAACAAAGAGGAAGCATTGAAGAAGAGCTTCCAGGAAGCACAGAAGATACAGTTTGAAGGAAAGTATTTCCGCAGCGATATCGGGCAGGATCTTTAGCCCCCATTTCTCATCCCCAAGGGTAAAAGGCCACGGCGCGTCATCGCCCTTGGGGAAGAGAAGCTTTTGTTATCAACCACATGTCTTGCAGACTTATATCCCATTCTTGCTTGACATGGGTGAGAATCTTTAGTTTGACAGGATGATAAGACGTTTACAAAACAGGATAGCAGAGAGTCGCATGGCATTGCCGGTGACGTTGATATATATGGCCGGCTTTATGGTCATACAGGTATTGTTGGGTCATGACACCTGGTTGCAGATGGCCTTATTAGGCATTTCTTCTCTTCTCATGGCTGAGCTCAACAATGCCAACGCCCTCATACGCGTCTACAGCCGCATGGTGTCGTGCTCTTTCATCGTAATGACAACAGCGGCCAGTTTCCTTCTGTCCTCTACCAATACCGGATGGGCACAGATGGGGTTGATCGTCTTCTTTATTTTTCTGCTTCATGCCTATCAGGACGGACATGCCGCAGGATGGGTATTCTATGCCTTTGCGGCTCTGTCTTTGGCCAGTATCCCCTTTGTAAATATACTCTATCTCGTACCACTTTTGTGGATTATCCTTGGTACAAACATCATGGCACTCACCCCGCGCACCTTCCTGTCCTCACTGCTGGGACTGATGGTGCCCTATTGGTTTATCGGTGCCTACGCCGTGGTCTTCCAGCATCTCGACTGGTTTGCCTTACATTTCCAGGCACTTGCTCAGCCCGGTCCACTGTTTGACCTCTCCATACTCAACGACCATCAGGCAATGACATTCATCTTTCTGATGATCATCACAGCCTTGGGCAGTATACACTTCTTGATTTATTCCTATCAGGACAAGATCCGCACACGCATGATCTATGAGATGTTTATCACCCTAAGCATCTCCTGCATGGCACTGATGCTGGTCTTTCCATCCCTCTTCAATGGCTTCATGTCTTTGGCTATTGTCGTCATTGCGCCTCTGATCGGTCATTTCTTAGCTCTGACGCATTCACGACTCAGCAACATCACCTTTTTTGTCGTTATAGCCGCCGCATTTGCGCTGACGGTTTACAACCTCTTATAATCACCACTTACACCTTATTATATATAGGAGACCGAGAGCAATGATGGACACACTGACGCTGCTTCTGCAGCACTACGGCTATTGGGGCATGCTACTGGCCGCTTTTCTTGCCGGCAGTTTCTTTCCCTTCAGCAGTGAGGCGGTGATGCTTGGACTCTTAGCTGCCGGCTTGCATCCGATTCCCCTGGTCGTCTATGGCACCTTCGGAAACGTAGCTGGCTCCTTATTTAATTATGGTGTGGGTCGCTTGGGTCGCTTGGAGTGGGTCGAGCGCTACCTGCACGTGAAGCGACGCGACATCGACAAGGCACGGCACTTTATGGCGGGACACGGTGCCTGGATGGGTTTTTTCGCATTTTTGCCTATCATCGGCTCTGCCATCACGATAGCCTTGGGACTGATGCGCGCCAATTTCTTCATCAGTCTGCTCAGTATCGCGATGGGTAAGTTACTGAGATATGTCATTCTGATGGCCGGTGTGACGGCTATCTTTTAACGTGTCAACTTATAGAGTGTTTGCCAAAAGATACGCTTTTGTATCAACATGAAATAAATATTCCATTAATTATAAAAATTATATTCATTTAGACGGCAGACGGGGCAGTCGCAGCTTATTGGGTGCCGGCTTACTTCCATTTCGAATAAAAGGAGTAATAGTCACGAAAGAAGATGACTATAGGAAGACGGAAAGACAAGAATTCAGTACATGTATCATCTGTTTTAATTCAAGGATATTCATGTAAAAGGAAAACAAGCTAAAGCTCCGCTTCCTTATCTTCCCTTTGCAACTTCGATGTAGTCGATGTCGGGCATCCAGCTCTTGGCGTTGGAGAGGCGAATCTCGTTGTAGCCCTTCTTGAGATGAACGGTGATGGGAGCTGTTGTCTTCACCGTGGAAGCACTGCCGGAGTTGACGGTGAGCGTCTTCACGCGTTTGCAATTCACTTCCACATCGACGTTGCGGTCTTCGCCACTGAGATAAGCGATGGTGAGACGGTAGTCGCCGCCACGCTGACTGTAGACCTTGCGGAAGCGCAGGTCGTTCTTCGCGCTGCAGCCGAGCCATGAAGCCTTGAAGTGTCCGCTGAGTCCGTCGGCAGTTTGGTAGATACCCGTCTTAAGCGCCTGGTTGTTGTAGATCTCCTGATAGTCGCTGATATAGGCCGTTTCAGCCTCATAGCGCGTTTGCTCCAGTCGCTTTTGGCCTTGCAAGCGATAGATGCGGCAGCCATGGGCAGGCACGTCGACGGAACAGGAAGTGTTGAAGCATCCGAGGTTTTTCTGCTCAAACAGGTCGCGCATGTTCACCCGTCCGCCTAAACAGAGATCGTGGAAATCCACTTTGACCTGACGCGCTGCATCCGACGGATTGTAGACCACGAGCACACGGTGGGTTCCCTGTGCACGGTCGATATCACGCACGAGCACGTAGCAACCGTTGACATACTTGACCACATAGGCCTGCTCACCGACGGGATCCTGGTTGATGGCGATGAGATCACGGTTGGTCAGGAGCTTCAGCGTGTTGTCCTTGATGCGTGTCATGTCGCAGCCGATGAGCAACGGAGAGTTCATCGCGCACCACATACCGAAGTGCGTCTTGTCCTCTTCAGCGCTCATACTTCGCCCCACCTCAAGCATATCCATGTCGTTGTAGTGCCCGCGATGACTGTAAGCGGCCAGCGGAAGGTTCTCGCCGATGATGCGGCGCACCGATTTCCAGGCGTCGGCGATGTCGGTGGTCGTGCGCCAAGAGGTCGCCACGTCGCTCACCCACGTGCCGGGATAGTTCCATCGGCACACGTTGAACCGCACCTCGCGCCCGGTATTCTTAATGGCCTTGCTGATGGCAGTATAGCGCTCCTGCTCGTTGAGTCCGAGCCGCTCGCTGTTCTGTCCGGCGTCGCCACCGCAATAGTCGACCTTGATGAAGTCGAAGTGCAGGTCCTTGAAGAAGTAGTCACAGTCCTGCTGGTCGTGCTCATAGAGCCCCGTGCCGTCCTCCTGCTTCTCCCCGCCGTAGTATCCGGCGCAGGTGTTGTGTCCGGCATCGGAGTAGATGCCCGCCTTCAGACCGAGCCCGTGGATATAGTCAACCACAGGTTTTAGCCCGCCTGGGAAACGGTCTTGGTTGATGATGAGCTGCCCCGTGGCCTTGTCACGCCCACCTTGGAAGCCGTCGTCGATATTGACGTAGGTATATCCCGCAGCCTTCAAGCCTTTGTCGGCCATGGCCTTGGCCTGGCTTTCGATGAGTTGCGCATTGATCTTGGAGGCAAAGGTGTTCCACGAGCTCCATCCCATGGTGGGGCCGTCGTGCAGGGTCTGTGCCATGGAGGTAGCGGCAAAGGCAGCCATGGCGGAGAGTAACAGTATTTTCTTCATAAGTTCTACTTTTGTTGCATGGAGATAGATCTCCAGACTGTAATCAGTAATAGTAATAGGTATATCTAAAGATTAGTGCCTATGTAGTTGTAAACATGATGTTTGACATCGTCATCGCAAATTTAAGCATTTATCTCCACATGACAAAGTAAACACGCGACGTTTTTCACAATCGGACGTTTATCTATGGTCGTTGCAACAAAAGTCTATCAAAAGGAGAGAGACATCACTTTTCCCTGCTTCAACGATGAGAATGTCGCGGGAAAGCAGTACCTTTGCATAAAAAAGAAAAGAAGCATGATCAATACCAGTGCCTTCCAAGGCAAGAAAGCAGCTTACTACACGCTGGGCTGCAAGCTCAACTTCTCTGAAACCTCCACCTTTGGCAAGTTGCTCAGCGAAATGGGCGTCACGACCGCTCACGAGGGCGAGCACGCCGACATCTGTCTGATCAACACCTGTTCAGTGACCGAGGTGGCCGACCACAAATGCCGTCAGGCCATCCACCGCATGGTGCGCGAGAACCCCGATGCCTTTATCGTGGTCACAGGATGCTATGCTCAGCTCGAGCCCGAGACAGTGAGTGCTATCGACGGCGTGGACCTCGTGCTCGGCTCCAATGAGAAAGCCAACCTCATACAGTACCTCTCCGACGCCTGGACTCAGCCGCGCGAGGGGCATCTACACGCCTTCCACCACGAGAAGACCAAGGACATCAAAACCTTCCAACCGTCGTGCTCACGCGGCAACCGCACCCGTTACTTCCTGAAAGTACAGGACGGATGCGACTATTTCTGCACTTACTGCACCATCCCCTACGCACGCGGCTTCTCGCGCAACCCCACCATTGCCTCGCTCGTGGAACAAGCCCGACAGGCTGCAAGCGAAGGCGGAAAGGAGATCGTGCTCACCGGTGTGAACATCGGAGAGTTTGGCAAGACCACCGGCGAGACGTTCCTCGACCTGGTCAAAGCACTCGACGACGTGGAAGGAATCCAGCGCTACCGCATCAGCTCGCTGGAGCCCGACCTCATCGACGACAAGCTCATCGAGTACTGTGCACATTCGCGCGCCTTCATGCCGCATTTCCACATACCCTTGCAGAGCGGTAACGACGAGGTGCTTAAACTCATGCACCGCCGCTACACGCGCGATGTCTTCGCACATAAGATCAACCTTATCAAAGAGCTCATGCCCGACGCGTTCATCGGCGTCGACGTGATGGTGGGCTGTCGCGGCGAGCGGCCGGAGTACTTCGAGGACTGCTACAATTTCCTCGACAGTCTGCCCGTGACACAGCTCCACGTCTTCCCCTATTCCGAACGACCCGGGACATCGGCCCTCGCCATCCCCTACGTGGTCAGCGACAAGGACAAGAAAGAGCGGTCAAGACGGCTCTTGGAACTCTCCGACAAAAAGACGCACGACTTCTATGCACACTATATCGGACAGACACGGCCCGTGCTCTTCGAAAAAGCTCCCGCCGGACACGCCATGCACGGCTTCACCGACAACTACATCCGTGTCACCCTGCCCGCCAGTGAGGCTCGCGAGGAGTACGACAATGAGATCCTCAACGTGACACTCGGCGATTTCAGAAAGAGTGGAAAAGAAGATACGCTACTTGCGAAAGCCATCATAGCAAAATAAAAACGAAAAACAATGAAGACTGCTATCGTCATATTGAACTGGAACGGACGGAAGATGATGGAACGCTTTCTGCCCACCGTGCTGAAATACTCACGCAACGACGCTGAGGTGTGGGTGGCCGACAATGCCTCCACCGACAACTCGATGGAGATGCTCGCACAGAAGTTCCCGGAAGTGAAGACCTTGGTGCTCGACCGCAACTACGGCTTTGCCGACGGCTACAACCGCGCGCTGCGGCAGATAGAGGCAGACTACTATGTGCTGCTCAACTCCGACGTGGAGGTGACACACCACTGGCTCACGCCTCTGCAAGAGTATATGGACAGCCACGACGACGTGGCAGCCTGTCAGCCAAAACTGCTCAGCGAGGCCGACAAGGACAGTTTCGAGTATGCCGGTGCCTCCGGCGGCTTCCTCGACCGCTTTGGCTATCCGCTCTGCCGCGGCCGTGTCTTCGACACCGTGGAGCGCGACAACGGACAGTATGACTATAAGATGGATGTGCTGTGGGCTACAGGAGCCTGCCTGATGATACGTGCCAAAGACTATTGGGAGGCAGGAGCACTCGACGCACGCTTCTTTGCGCACAACGAGGAAATCGATCTCTGCTGGCGACTGCGGCAGCGTGGACGGCGCGTGGTGTGTATTCCCGAAAGCGAAGTATACCATGTCGGCGGCGGCACTCTGCCGCAGGGCAACCCGATGAAGACTTTCCTCAACTTCCGCAACAACCTGACGATGCTCTACAAAAACCTCCCCGACGAGGAGCTGCAAACCGTAATGCACATGAGATGGATCCTGGATCACATCGCCGCCTTGGAAACACTGATCGTCAACCGCAATTGGCGCGACTTCATCGCTATCCTGCGGGCGCGTCGCGCTTTCTATAAATGGCGCCACGATTTCGACGCTGACCGTGAGGCTATCAGGATGAGCAGAAAGCTCACGACAGTGCCCGAACGCTTACCGATGAGTATCGTCTGGCAATACTATGTCAAGGGTAAGAAGACGTTCAGCGCTTTGACGAGTTCTCCTCATCAAACAGACGATTGAAAACCTCACGCAGACGGGGTTTGTCGGCGATGATGTCACGCACACGCTTGAGCTTTTCCTCATTGGGCGAGTTGGGTATCCACAGGCGGATATAGCCACGGGCACTGTACTTCTCTTCCATGTGACGGTCGAAGCGCTGCCACTGCCACTCGCGGTCCTTATCTGGATCACGCTCTAAACCAAACTCCACGGCACGGCGAAACACCACCTCTGGATCGAGGTCACGGTCGGCCTCGGCGACAATCTTTCCGTAGATGCTCCGAGGCTCGTGCGAGGCAGAGGCACGATGATCCTCCACTGCTTCCCTCATGATGGTGATTTGCTCGGGCGAGAACCACTTCTTCAGACGGGCATCGGCCGCAAGGATCTTGCCGCCGGTGATATGATGGATGGCGCGCGGACCGCTCATGCCAAGGTCATGATAGGCAGCAATGGCGTACACCATATTGATATCAGCACCCGTGCGCCGTGCCAGCTCCAAAGAGTTGGCAATGACACGCTGCACATGGCTCAGACCATGGGAGCGACCAAAGGCTGTATAGCGAGGCAGAATGCTCGTTTCGACAAATGACATCAAGTCGAGATTTACTTCCATAGGATATGATTCGTTTATCTTGCTCTTTCTTCTGTAAAGATAGCAAAAAGATTTGAGATGACAAAATATTACGGACAATAATAGCTAAACAGACGCGAAATGAATATGGATAACAAAGGAGAACTGTTTCCCGTCGTTGATGAGGACGGACACGTGATCGGGAAAATCACACGCGGAAAAGCACACGACGGCTGCAAGGTGCTCCATCCGGTGGTGCACTTGCATGTCTTCAACAGCCGTGGCGACCTCTACCTGCAGCAGCGACCTCACTGGAAAGACATTCAGCCCGACAAATGGGACACGGCATGCGGTGGGCATGTCGACTACGGCGAAACCGTGGAGCAGGCGTTGCACCGTGAGGTAAGTGAGGAACTCGGCATCACCGAATACTCGCCACACTTTGTCAAGCACTATGTCTTTGAGAGCCAGCGCGAGAAGGAACTGGTGTGGGTCTTCACAACGGTCTACGACGGCAAGGTATGCCCAAGCAAAAATGAGCTCGCCGGGGGCCGCTTCTGGAGTCCCGAAGAGATTAAGGCCAACATGGGAAAGGGTATCTTCACTCCCAACTTCGAGAACGAATACCGCGAAGTGATCATGCCACAGAAAAGAAAATAGCAGACACCTCGTCTTATGGAAACATACGTCGCCTTGAAAGGCTAACCCTCAGCTATGCGTAATAAAAAGATAAACCGAATATTGAGAATAATAAATGGTTGATTCGATATTGATACCAAATAATATTCTCAACATTCGGTTTTATTCTTTATCCCATCGAAGATGAAGCGTTAAAAGCCCAAACGCATAATGCGGTTCTTTTAAGCAGTAGAACGTATTTTATTCGTGCTTAAGGTCATTCAGCCTACAGCACTGCTGACGCTACGAAGCAACCTTTGAACTGTTCCTCCACTCCTTGCGGTATCTCACGGAAGATACCGAAAAGGGCACTGCCGCTGCCACTCATCTGAGCATAGAGAGCTCCCATGTCGTAGAGGCTCTGCTTGATACGCGCCAACTCGGGATGTGCCTTGAAGACAGGACCCTCGAAGTCGTTGGTCAGTTCGTCACGCCATGTGGAAATCGGCTGACGCACGATCTCGCGGCAAGACTTGCGGGGCATGTGACAAACGATCTGTGCATAGGCCTCACGTGTCGACACTGCCACGTCGGGCTTCACCACCACGATCGAATAGCCGTGAAGATTGCCCTTAGGACCATCGGCTGGCTCAAGGATCTCGCCGCGTCCGGTAGCATACGACGGTTCGGCAGTAATAAAAAACGCACAGTCGGAACCCAACTGGGCAGCATAGCGCTCCATCTCGGCAATGCCGATGTTCAGCCGGAAACGCTCGTCGAGCAGGCGAATCATGAAGGCGCCATCAGAGCTGCCACCGCCCAGTCCTGCTTGCGAGGGGATGCGCTTGAAAAGATGGGCATGGATAGGCGGCAACTCAAAGTCGGCGGCAAGAAGGTCGTAGGCCTTCACTACGAGGTTGCTACGCTCGTCACAGTCCACGGCATTGCCCGTCACCTTCAGATCGCAAGGATGATCTGAGGGAAAAGCGGGATCCATGTGTTTGATCTCCAAAGCGTCGGTGAGCGGAATGGGATAAAACACGGTCTGTATGTCGTGATAGCCATCAGGCCGCTCGGCGACAATATTCAATCCAAGATTGATCTTGGCACAAGGAAAGGTCAGCATAGTATGATGTATTTAAAGTTATCTTCGGCGAAAGCCACAGACAATTAATTGTTTTGGAACTGCTTGATGCGCTGCTCTTCCGACAGTTTGCAGACCAGCAAAGTGTCGTCGTGCTCAGCGACGATATATCCGTCAAGACCTTGCAGGATCACCTTCTTCTCCTGGGTAGTGTGCACGACACAGTTGCGGCATTCAAAGGTGTGGATGTTCTTGCCGATGAGTCCGTTGCCGTACATGTCGCGCTGGCTCTGCAACAGCAGTGAGCCCCACGTGCCAAGGTCGCTCCAACCAAAGTCTGCCGGGAAGACAAAGATCTCCTCTGCATTCTCCATCACGGCGTAATCGATGGAGATATTGTCGCAATCGGGATACACCTTATTAATAGTCTCCTGCTCTTGCGGCGTGCCCATGACATTCTGTATGCGCTCAAAGATGTTGTTGATGCGGGGCGCATACACACGTAGTGCATTGACAATCGTCTCCACACTCCATACAAAGATACCGGCATTCCAGAAAAAGTTATGCTCGCTGATATAGTGCTTGGCAGTTTCCAAGTCAGGCTTTTCCTTGAACTGGTCGACACGATAAATCTCGCGGTTGCGCGGTGAATTGGAGGTGAGGTCAGCCTGGATATAGCCGTAGCCGGTCTCAGGCCGTGTTGGCTTCATGCCCAAAGTCACGACAGCATCTGTCTCGCCGGCAAACTTCAGGCAAGAAGTGATGACACGACGGAACTCATCGACGTTGGTGACGATATGATCAGATGGCGAGACGACGACATTGGCCTTCGGGTCGGTCATCTTGATGCGCCAACTAACGTAGGCGATGCAGGGTGCTGTGTTTCTGCGGCACGGTTCTTGCAGGATATGATCAACGGGCACATCGGGCAACTGCTCGTGAACCAAGTCGGCGTAGCGTTCGTTGGTGACAATCCAAACGTTCTCCATCGGGCAGATGCCGCGGAAACGGTCTAATGTCATCTGTATCAACGTACGCCCCACACCTAACACATCGATGAACTGCTTGGGGCGTTCTTCGGTACTCATCGGCCAGAAACGGCTGCCGATGCCGCCTGCCATGATGACAAGATGATTATTTTGTTGGGCCATATATTGAAATAGGTTATCTATGCGTTATATATAATAAGGTATCACTAAAAGAAGAATTGAACCATGACACAACACATTATAGTAATATGCGTCGTCGCCATCTGCGTCGCCTATGTCGTTTACCGCATCGTCTATGCTGTTCGCAATGCCCACGGCCGTTGCTACGGCTGTCAGCTGAAGGACGTTTGCAACAAATACGGCAACGGCAAAAAAGCTATTTCACCACGGCAAAGTAGACCAGGTCGTGGTCAGTCAGATTCTCCATGTAGTGACTATGTCCCTCGGGGCAATAATGGCACTGCCCGGCGCGGCACTCCTCCACATGATCATCGTAGTGGAAAGTAGCGATGCCGCTGATGACAAAAACTATCTCGCAGTTGCCTTCATGGACATGCAATCCTGAAGATGCACCCGGACGAAGCGTGGAGTACATGATCTTTGCCTTGCCATCATCGTAGTTGCGTGTGTCGAGTCTTCCTTTCCCACCTTTGAAGCCATCGATATGTACTTCGGGTATCTTGTCGAAATCGATAATCATAATGCTTTTCTGTTTTTAATTCTTTATTTAGTCACAAAGTTAACAAAAAAAGCATAACTATAAAACTTTTCCCTAAGAAAAAGACTTTTTCGTGCAAAAAAACTACTGTGTAATGGTCGCATTGCACATGTTCCACATCATCTTCAACCCTGATATGGCGTTGTGTAACGGCGGCTGTAGAGCTCGTTATTCCTTACCTCTAACCTAAATTATACCTTATATTGATATTTTTACGAGAAAAATAGAAAATTGTAGTGGCTTTGCAACAGTATTATGGAAATTTTTGTTTAATTTTGCAGTGAATTCGTTAAGCAGGGGTTTAGCCCTAAGGTATTAATTATTCATTATTAAAGGTATGCAAAGAAGATTGCATTTTATGCTCATCATGCTTCTGTTGATGATTTCATCAACCATGATGGCACAGGTCACCACATCTGGCCTCAACGGTAAGGTGGTGGCTGGTGGTGAAAACGTCATCGGTGCTACGATCACCGCCATCCACGAACCTTCAGGTACACGCTACAACGCTGTCACCAATGAAAGCGGACGCTTTACCATCCAGGGTATGCGTGTCGGCGGACCCTACAAGGTCACCGTCAACTACATCGGCTACAAGGATGAGGTCATCGGCAACATCCAGCTGTCCTTGGGACAGCCTCGTACGCTGAACATCGACCTAAAGGAGGATGCTCAGCAAATCGGTGAGATCACCGTGCTCGGTAAGGGCGGACGTAACAGTGGTGGCGCTGCTGCCAACTTCAACCAGCAGCGCATTGAGAACACCCCTACCATCAGCCGCGATATCTACGATGTGGCTAAGTTGTCTCCATTGGTGTCCAACTCCCGCCTAGGCGGTGTTTCCATCTCTGGTATCAACAACCGTTACAACTCTTTCCAGATTGACGGTACGGTGAGCAACGATGTCTTCGGACTTGCCGGAAGCGGTACCAACGGTGGTCAGACAGGTGCCAACCCTATCTCCATGGACGCTATTCAAGAGCTGCAGGTAAGCGTCGCTCCGTTTGATGTCCGTCAGAGCGGTTTCACAGGCGGTGCCATTAATGCCATCACCAAGAGCGGTACCAACCAATTCCACGGCAGTGCTTACATGTACTACACCAACCAGGACATGTACAGCAAGTACAACCGCCTGCAAGACTATGCTGAGGACAAACTCTCCCAGCGTTCTACCAAGACCTACGGTGCTACCTTCGGTGGCCCGATCGTGAAGGATAAGCTCTTCTTCTTCGCCAGCGCAGAGTATAAGAAGACAGAGGCTCCTGCTACTATCTACCCAGGATATATCAACAAATATGTCACTGAGGCTACGCTGAAACAAATCGCCGATAAATACTACGACTTGACCGGCATCCAGGAATCTTACGGCAAAGGAGAGCTCGGCACGAAGTCCTTTGGTCTCTTGGCCCGTTTGGACTGGAACATCGACGTGAACAACCACTTGGCTTTCCGCTACCAGCACAACGACTCTTACGATGACAAGGACGGACTGAACAGCAAAACTTATACTTTCAGCAACTCCAGCTATCGCATGAACAACAAGACCAACTCGTTCGTAGCTGAGTTGAACTCTCATATCAGTCCCGTACTCTACAACGAGGCACGTGTATCCGCCAGCTTCATCCGTGACAGCCGCGATGTGCCCTACATGGGTCCATGTGTGCAGATCGGTAGCGTTGCCGGTGGTGACGGTACTTCCATGAACACTGTCAACATCGGTACTGAATTCAGCAGTGCAGCCAACTACCTCAATCAGGATATTTGGACAGCAGAGGACAACCTCTCTTGGTACAAAGGCAACCACACTATCACCTTCGGTACACATAATGAGTTCTATAAGATGAAGAACCTCTTCATCCAGGGTGCAAACGGTTCGTGGTACTACAATGATCTCGAGACCTTCCTCGATGATACTCCTTACAAGTTCACATATAAGTACACTGATCCAGAACTGACCGGCGGTGACACCAAGTGGGCTCCTACCATGAAGTTCGGACTCTTTGGTCTGTATGCACAGGATAAGTGGGATATCACTCCGCTGTTCAATGTTACCTATGGCGTGCGCTTCGATCTCAACGCCACTTTGAACTCTCCCACTACCAACGATGCCTTCAACACCTTCGCTTCTGAGCATAACCTCGGTGTAGAGGTGGGCAAGATGCCAAGTGCCAAGCTCCTCGTCTCTCCCCGTGTAGGTTTCAACTGGTATACCGATGCCAGCCATCGCACACTGCTCCGTGGCGGTGTAGGTATCTTCTCTGGCCGCGCTCCTTATGTATGGCTCTCCAACGCTTTCGTCAACAACGGCATTGAAGCCAAGGGTACAACCATCAACACTAAGAACAATACTGCTCCTTCTCTCGGCAAGTATGCCAAGGATCCCATGGCAGCAGCTAAGACCTCTAAGGCAGGTCTGTCTCCTGACATCGTTACAGTGGCCAAGAACTTCCGCTTCCCACAAGTGCTCCGTGCCAACCTCGCCCTGGAGCAGATGCTCCCAGGTGACGTGAAGATGACCCTCGAGGGCTTGTACTCTAAGAACCTCAACAACGTTTTCTTCGAGAACCTCGCTTATAAGGATAATGGCGATAAAGTCTATGCTGTTCCTGGCGTAGAGGCATCTGCCGTCACTTCTTACAGCAAGATTGAAAAGAGCCTGCCTTACTACAGCATCATCAACTTGAAAAATACCAATAAGGGCTATTCTTATAATGTATCTGTCAAGGCAGAGAAGTCCTTCGACTTCGGTCTGGATGTAATGGCAAGCTATATCTTCGGTCACTCTTACAGTGTCAACGACGGTACGTCTTCTGTGGCTTACTCTAACTGGAAGTACAACTACAGCCGCAATACCAACGACAAGAACGAGATGAGCTGGTCGAAGTTCGACATTCCTCACCAGGTACGCATTCAGGTTTCTTACAACTCTCCTAAATACTGGAACGGTTGGATGAACACCGAGGTTGCCATCAACTACAATGGTTTCAGCGGTGGACGCTACTCGTTGACGATGAACGAGAAGGCCGACTACAACAATGATGGCTTCAAAGGCAACAACCTGCTCTACATCCCGACAAAGGATGAGCTGGCAAAGATGAACTTCGTTGATAATAAGGATAAGAGCGGTAAAGTTATTATGACTGCCGAGCAGAGCCGTGACGCCTTCGAAAAATGGATTGAGGAAGACGACTATGCCAAGAACCATCGTGGTGAGTATGCTAAACGTAACTCCAACCTCTCTCCTTGGGAAAACGAGGTTGACCTCCACGTTGCTCAGAACATCTACAACATCAAGGGTATCGGCAAGTTCCAGATTACTTTCGACGTGATGAACTTCGCTAACATGCTCAACAAACACTGGGGTGCTCACTACGGCAATGCTTACAACCTCAGCCCGCTGACGCTGACAACTATTAAGAATGGTGCCGGTGTCTACCAGTTCAACACCAACAGCAAGCCCGTGGCAAGCGACACTGGCAGCCGTTGGCACGCACAGATTGGCTTCCGCCTCGAGTTCTAATGATGTAGACATTAGTCTTACATATATATTAATAAGGAGTATGGTTTTCCATACTCCTTTTTTATATTTCAGCCCCATCGCCAAAAGCGTAGACGCTAATAATATTAGATTTGTTTTGCAGTTTGGAATAAAGTTCGTATATTTGCCTTATCATTAATACACAACATAGGAGGTAATATATGGCATTAGCAATTTCTTCAATTCCAGTACTTACTGGACAAGCAGCAAAAGACTTTGAACTTCAAGCTCAAAGAACTTATACAGAACATATAAATAGCAGTGAGGTTGAAAAAGCAAAAATCAATTCTCGCTATGAGAAAGGTATGCAATTAGTAAGAGATATACTAAATAATTCAGATTTATCCAAAGAATGAGTTATCTTTCCGAAAATTGCAAGTTTTCCATTTTACGATCTTCAGAAGATATAAAAGGCTTTTCTTGTGGAGATACTCCTCATCAGAAATCTCTCAAAGACTATCCCGCCGTCTTAATTGGACGTTTAGGAGTCTCTGAGAAGTATAAAGGGCTCCATATAGGAAGTGACACTATAGAATTCATCAAGTACTGGTTTATAGATCCTTTTAACAAAACAGGATGCCGGTTTGTTATAGTTGATGCCTATAATAGTCCACAAACTATAAGCTTCTATATTAACAATGGATTTAAAGTGGTTTTCAGTTCAGAAGAACAAGAAAAAGAATATAGGCATATAAAAGAAGCTATAGCATTAAAAACTCGCTTAATGTATTTTGATCTCTTCTCTTTAACCAAGCTCTAAACAACATAATGAATACTTTAAGCATCATTATCGGACTGTTGATAGGTATCGTCATCGGATATCTTGTGGCGCACAGCAAGAATGCGGCAGCGGAGACACGCGCAGCGATGTTGACACAACAAATCGCGAAACTGGAAGAAGACATAAACAAGCAGAAGGAAGAACTGCAGGCCAACTACCAGCAGCAGTTGCAGGATCAGAGACAGCAACAGGCTGAGCAGCAACAAACATTGCGGGAGCAACAGACAGAGCAACTGCAAACACTTAGACAGCAACAGGCTGAGCAGTTGCAGTCCCTGCGACAGCAGCAGAGCGAACAGCTGCAATCCTTGAAGCAACAGCAGGCGGAACAACTGCAAACCATGCGGCAGCAACAGGCCGACCAGCTGCAACAGCAGTCCTCTCTCCTCAAAGAGCAGATCAACACGGCATCGGAAGAGATTCTCAAACGTCGGGCTGCCGACCTCAACAGCGTCAACCAGCAACAGATGTCGGCACTGCTCAATCCGCTCCATGAGAATCTGAAGCTGATGAAGGAAGCTGTGGAGAAGAGCGACCATGACCAGACTGTGCTAATGTCGCGACTCGATGCGAGCATTCAAGAGAATCTGAAACAGGCTCATGAGGTCGGACAACGTGCAGACAAACTGGCAGAGGCACTCACTGGCGAGAACAAGACACAAGGAAACTTCGGTGAGTTGCGGTTGCGTACGCTCTTGGAACAGATGGGACTCGAAGAGGGCGTGCAGTTCGAAGAGCAAGTGACGCTCAAAGACGAGCAGGGACGTACAGTACACGAAGAGGACGGCCACAAGATGATCCCCGACGTCATTCTCCACTTCCCCGACAAACGCGATGTGATCATCGACGCAAAAATGTCGCTCAAGGCTTTTGAGGACTATCACAATGCCACGACAGACGCAGAACGGGACGAGGCTTTGCAGCGTCATCTCACCTCGGTGCGCAGTCATGTCAAAGAGCTCGCACGGAAGAAATACGCTAAATATGCTGCCAACGGCAAGGTACAGCTCGACTTCGTGGTGATGTACGTCTACAGCGAGAGTGCCCTGCAACTGGCACTCACCCACGACCCGGCACTGTGGAAAGACGCCTATGACCAAGGAGTGATCATCTCTGGCTCGCAAAACCTCTATATGATGCTGCGTGTGCTGGAGATGACGTGGCGGCAAGTGCGCCAGGCCGAGAACCAGGATGCCATGCTCAAAGCCGCCGACGAAATCATCAACCGCGTACAACTCTTCTATGAGCGCTTCCAAACAGCCGACCAGTTGCTCGACCGCACACGCAAGGCCTTCGACGACGTGAAGACAACGACAGCACCCACCGGCATGGGCATTGCCACAGCAGCCAACAAACTCCTGAAATATGGCGCACAGGAAAATCCCAAGCGCAAGGTACGCTTGCCAAAGGATAACACAGAAAGCCTTGAAGACAAAGAAGACTGACCCTCTGATACTAAACTGAAAAACACATGACTTACGTAGTTCTACCCGAGCAGCAGGAGCTGCCCCCCATCACCTACGACTTTGCCGTCGAGGCGTATGTGGCCCGTCACTTCCGTGACGACGACTATTTCTTTATTTGGCAGACCAAGCCCACCGTGATCCTTGGCCGCAACCAACTGCTGCAAAACGAAGTCAACGTAGACTACTGCCGCGAGCATGGCGTGTTCATCTCACGCCGCAAAAGCGGTGGCGGCTGTGTCTACTCCGATGAAGGTAACATCATGTTTTCATTCATCAGCCGTGAGCCGAACGTACAGAAGATGTTTGCCAACTGCATGCACCTCGCCGCCGACGCACTTCTTCGCATTGGCGTTCCCGTGACCATCTCGGGGCGCAACGACATCCTGCTCGACGGTAAGAAGGTCTCTGGCGCAGCCTTCTATCGTACCGGCGACCGCAGTATCATGCACAACACACTGCTCGTCAACTCCGACCTCAGCATGTTGGAGCATGTCATCACACCCGACAAAGTCAAGCTGCAAAGCAAGGGAGTGCAGAGCGTGCGGCAGCATGTGGGCAACATCAGCCAATACACGACGATGTCGCTGCCGGAGCTGAAAGCATCCTTCCGTCAGGCGATGTGCGGCGACAAGGCCATCACGATCACTGAGGAGATGATGCCGGAGATCAGAGAACTACAAAAGACCTTTGCCGTCGACGACTTCATCTATGGCAAACAGCCGCTTTTCAAACTCACAAAAAAGCACCGCCTTCCCGGTGTAGGTACGATAGAAGCCTGCCTGGAAATCAAAGACAACCATATCCACGACATCGACCTCTTCGGCGACTACTTCCTCACCGGCGACCTCGACGAGGAGCTCTTGCCCCGTCTACGCGACGTCGCTTTCACACGTGAGGCTGTGGAGGAGGCACTGCAGGGACTCGATTTAGGCAATATCATCCGCGGACTGACCATCGAAGGCCTTCTGCGTGTGCTATTCGGTCGCAAGCCTCACGTGATGAAACCTGAGTGGTTGAAGATAGACCTCAGTTCTGACAAGCAGAGCGAGAACACCTCTGAGATCATCCATAGCAACCGTCTGCACACGATCTGCGAGAGCGGTCTTTGCCCCAACCGTGCCGAGTGCTGGCGACTGGGCACTGCCACGCTGATGATTGGCGGCGACATCTGCACACGTCACTGCCGCTTCTGCAACACGCTGAGCGGTCGCCCTCTCCCTCTCGACCCCGACGAGCCGCAACGCGTGGCGGAGTCGGTGAAGGAGATGAACCTGAGATATGTCGTCCTCACCTCGGTAGACCGTGACGACCTGCCCGACATGGGAGCAGAACACTGGCGCCGAACCGTAGAAGCGGTGCGGCAGAGATGCCAGACAAAGATAGAAGTGCTTCTGCCCGACTTCCAAGGACGCGAAAATCTGATGGACATCGTATTGCAGAGTCATCCCGACGTGGTGGCACACAATATCGAGACAGTACGGCGGCTGACACCGTCGGTGCGCAGCGTAGCTACCTACGAAGGCAGCCTCCATGTACTGAAGCATATCCATGACAGCGGGTTCGTCACAAAGAGCGGCCTCATGCTCGGACTGGGAGAAACGGAGGAGGAAGTGCTCGAGACCTTGCGCGACCTGCGCGACTGCGGTGTGGAGCGCGTGACGATTGGACAGTATCTACAGCCCACGGCCCGGCATCTACCCGTCGAAGCCTATATCACGCCGGAGAAATTCCAGTGGTACCACGAGCAAGCTGTGAAGATGGGCTTCCGTTCTGCCGTCTGTGGTCCCCTCGTCCGCTCGTCCTATAAGGCCAGCATCGGATAAAGCCATAGGATGCACGGTGACGACAGGTAAGCACAATATTGCTGTAAGATTGCAGTGTATTCAGAATTTTCCCGACAAAAGTGTGTCGTGGCGAGCTTGCAATCTAGAGATGAAGAAATGAGACTTTTGATTTCACAAAATCATTTTTGCTTGAAAAGAGCGAGAAAAAGGTACTTTGACAAGATGAAAAAGGTACTTTGACGAGAAATTCTCTAGAGAATTTCTCGTCATCACAGTGCTTTTATACGGTCAAAAAGCCGAGATGATAAGCAAAAAAAGGTATTTTGAACAAGAAAAAGCGGAATATTGAGGGCTTTAGAATGTATGATTTGACTTGTTATGACGTAAGCGTCTGTGTATCAAGTAATTGGCAAAAATACTCTAAAATGGCGATATTTAGAGCCAAGGACGCCCTCTGTTTTGATTTTTCGATTCTCAGAGGCCGAAAAATGTCAGTTTATTAAACATGCCATCTACTTGTTGCCATAAATGAAAACACCCTGATGGAGGATGTCGTGCTTCCTCAGTCAGGGTGTTGCCGTGTAAAGGTGGAAGTGAAAGCTCAGAAAATTTCTATTTCTTTGTGATGGCTTCCATGATGATCTTGGCCAGGAGTGTGGCACCTTTGCGTGTCGGATGGATGCCGTCGCGCTGCATGATAGCGTCGAGGGTCATGCCGTCAGCAGGATGGAAAGCCGTGTGGAGGTCGAGATACTGTACCTTTTCCTTGCGGGCCACCTGCTTGACGATGGGCGAGATGTGGTTGACGATGATGCTGTCGTTGATGTCCCACGAGGGCTTGACGGCCGGGATGGGTGAGCACAGCCAGATCTTTGGATGTGAGGGCAGGGCTTTGAGTGTGTCTGTCATCGCCATCAGGTCATGCTTAAACTCTGCGTTGTGTGCCCAGTTGTGGGGTTTTGTGTCGTTGGTACCGAGTTTCACGATGACGATGTCCGGTCGGAAGGCCTGCGCATCCTGCCATGCCTCTTCACGCACATAGGGCAGATCGCCCTTGCTGAGCAGCGTGCGGGCAGAGACACCGAAGTTCTTGACGAGATAGCCCTTGCCGAGCATACGTTGCAGTTGTGCCGGGTAGCCCTGTTCATCGCTCATGCCGATGCCAAAGCCGTCGGTGATGCTGTTGCCGATACATGCCACTCGGACGGCGTGAGGCTGTGGGCTGGGCAATGCCTTGAGCCATGCCGTGAGGTCGTCCATCATCTGTGGATGGGAGGGGAAGGTGGTTCTGATGCCAAAGCCGTGGCCACCATGGGGATAGATCAGCAGCGAGCAGCTGTTGCCGCAACTCCTCATGCTGCTGTAGTAAGCCACGCCATTCTGTACGGGCGGCACCACCTCGTCGTCGTTGGCCAGCAGGATGATGGCCGGAGGCGTGAGGTGGGAGCGCACCTGTGTTTCGTTGCTCCACTGCCTGACGATCTCTTTGTTGTCTCTGTCGTAGCCGAGGAAGTTGTTGCGCGAGCCCTCGTGTGTGCCTCTGCCCATGGTGATGACGGGGTAGAACAGGATGCTGAAGTTGGGTCGAAGGTCCCAGGGCGCATGTGTGCTCACCGACGAGGCCAGATGTCCACCGGCCGAGAATCCCATGATGCCGATGTCGTCGGGGTTGATCTGCCATACGTCGGCTGAGTCGCGCAGTGTTTTCATGGCCTGATAAGCGTCGGAAAGTGGGATGTTACGGTCGCCTCTTGGCATACGGTATTTCAGCACGGCATAGGCAATGCCTTGGTTGTTGAAGTAGGGAGCCCAGTCGTGTCCCTCGTTCTGCAAAGAGAGATGGGCGTAGCCGCCGCCCGGACAGTCGAGGACGGCGCGGCCTGAGGGATGCTGAGGAAGGTAGACGGTCAGCGTGGAGCCCCCGTCCTGGCTGTTGCGAAGCTCGAAATGGCGGGCCGACTGAGCGGCTGCCGTCATCACAGCGAGTGCGGCGAACAGCAACGTCGCGATGCGCTGGTGCATTTGTTTTTTCATCGTGTATGCTTAGTTATTAAGTATTTCTATTTTGAATCAATGTTTCCCGTTCCACTGTGCGGCTTCCTGCTCAATGAGTCCGTCGATGGGAGCCTGGATGATCTTGCTGATCTTCATGCCCTCTTCCCGCATTACCTCTTCGAGCGGCTGGCGATAGATGAGCGCGATGCTGCCGTTGAAGCCGATCGGCAACTGGTTCCAACCGTCGTATTGCTTGACGTTGCGACAGAGGAAACGGCGGAAGCCCTCCTTGACGAGTGCGTAGATGGCGGGCTCGGAGAGGTTCTCTTGCAAGAAGGGAACGAAGGAAGCCAGAAATGTGTTCGGCTTTGGCTGACGGTAGACGCGGTCGATGATGTCGGCGGCCGTGAGGTGGTATTTGTCGTTGAAGCGTTGGATGATCGTCTGTGGCAGCTGGTTTTTCAGGATGTCGGCGACGAGCGTCTTACCCAAGACAGCGCCGCTGCCCTCGTCACCAAGGATGAATCCGAGCGCGGGCACGTTTTTCACGATCTTCTTGCCGTCGTAGGCGCAGGAGTTGCTGCCCGTACCTAAGATGCAGGCGATGCCGGGCTGGTCACCGCAGAGTGCTCTCGCCGCGCCGAGCATGTCGCTGGCCACTTCGCAGACACCGGTGACATGGAGATGACGGCGCAGGGCACGCTCCACCACGGGAATCTTTTCCGGCGTGCAGCCGGCACCATAGAAGTGGAGGTTGCTGAGCGTGCAGGCATCGTCTTGCTTTGAGGAAGCTGTGCCGATGCCACAGGCTGATTGCAACTGGGGTAGGAGAGCGGTCTCCACTTCGTTGGCAATTTCGTCCTCGCTCATTTGGAAAGGATTCATTCCTTTCGTGCGGATACGTGCGGCAACGGTTCCGTCGGTGATAAGCGCCCAATCTGTTTTTGTAGAACCGCTGTCTGCGAGCAAAGTGTAAGTCATATCAAATGGTTGTATTATTAGTTCTTATTAATGCAAAGATACAGATTATTTTTGCAACGGCAAAGTACTTTCAATATATTATTCCAGCGTCTCTTCCTTTTTCAGACGTGGAGAAAGAATGAAGATAAAAAGGAGAGATGGAGTGGGCGGAACACCTCGCAGAGTCGCATGGACGTTTGAAAAGGGCATAAAAAAAGCGATGACCTTCGCAGGCAACCGCTCCAAATCTTCAATAGGTATTAGTTCCTTCAAGGTAAAAAGATTGTTTTCAGGATAACACTGCAAAGATAAGCATTATTTTTATAACGGCAAACTTTTTTATCCATATTTTTTAAGAAAACTTATTTAAATGTTAAAAACGAGGTCATGCAAGCCTGTTTTGTGCGTCGGAATCGGCTGTTCGTTTATAAAAATAAGGTGTTCTGCGATTTTCTTGCATCGGCAGTGACCATACAAAACAAGCCACACGATCCGGTTCTCCGCCCTTTGCCGTGAGTTCTGGGCGATTGAGACTGTTGAGCGTGTGGCTTGTGTTTGCTCTAAAAAAGCTGTTTGCTACATGGCGAAGACGTTGAAGCCTCCGTCCACGACGGCTACAGTGCCGGTGACGAAGGCGGCGGCGTCGCTCATCAGATAGTGGATCGTGCCGCAGAGCTCTTCGGGTTTACCCATACGGCCGAAGGGCGTCTGACGGATCACGTCGTTGCCGCGCTGGGTGTAGCTGCCGTCGGGATTGGTGAGCAGCGCACGGTTTTGCTCGGTGATGAAGAATCCCGGAGCGATCGCGTTGACGCGGATGCCCTCGCCAAACTTCTTGGCGGTCTCGGTGGCCATGTAAGCGGTGAAGTTGGAGATGCCGGCCTTGGCAGCAGCATAGCCGCACACACGTGTCATCGGACGGAAGGCCGCCATGCTGCTGAAGTTGATGATCGAACCCTTGCCCTGCTTGACCATCGGCTTGAGAAACACCTGGGTAGGAATCACCGTGCCCGTGAGGTTGAGGTTGAGCACCTTTTGGAACTGCTCGGGATCGAGGTCGAAGAAGTTTTGGTCGGGCGCGATGGTGGCGCCTTTCATATTGCCTCCTGCGGCGTTGAGCAGGGTATCGACGCGTCCGAAGTCCTTGAGGATGTCCTCACAGTTCTGTTTTACCAGTTCGACATTCATCACGTCGGTCTTATAGAATTTGGCGACGCCGCCTTTGTCAGTGATCTCTTTCACGATCTCGTTGCCCACCTCTTCCTTACGTCCGAGGATAGCGATCTTGGCTCCTTGCTCTGCGAGGTACTTGCCAATGCAGCGACCAAGGACACCTGTGCCGCCCGTGATGACGACAACATAGTCTTTAATGTTGAATAGTTCGTTCATGGTTTAATCAAAAAATCCTGGTTGTTCGTATTTGATGCCTAATTCCTTATCCACTGCGGCAATGATGCCTTGGACCTGTCCCATGGCAAACATGCGGCCAAGGAAACTATATCCGGCGTTGTATCCGCGTTTCTCGTCACCGAGCATGGTCATGCCGTGGTCCACACGCATGGGCAGCACCTGTGCGTTGGGCGAGGAGAGCAGAGCCTTTCCAGCTTTGCGCTGTTGCTCTTCCTGCTCGAAGATATGGGCCAAAGCCACGAGATCAGCGCGGCCGCCCAGGTGGCTGGCCTCAGTGAAGTCGCCGTTGGGGAAGACGTGACAGCTGCGCAGATGCACGAAACTCGTGCGGCTGGCAAAGCGACGAGCCATCTCCGTGAGGTTGTTTTGGGCTCCTGCGGAGAGTGATCCCGCGCAGAAGGTCAGTCCGTTGTGCTTGTTGGGAACAGCGGTGAGCAGCCATTCGATGTCGTCGGCGCACGTGATGATACGTGGCAAGCCGAGGATTTGGAATGGTGGATCGTCGGGATGAACACACATATACATATCGCATTCGTCGCAGACCGGCATGATCGCGTCGAGGAAATACTTCATGTTGGCGCGCAGCTGCTCGCGGTCGATGCCCTCATATTTCTTCAGCAGCTCACGGAAAAGGCCGAGCGGATGCTCATCGCCCTCCTTGAAGTTGCCGGAAACAAAGCCTTGTGTCTTGATGACGATGTTCTCCACAAGGGCATGGTCTTTCTCCGGCGTCATCTGCTTGCGCAGTTCCGCCACCTCTTTTAATATGTCTCTGCCGTTGGGCTTGCCGTCGGGTCCGAGAGCCTTGAAGTTTCTCCAGTCCTCTTCAGCTCCCTCACGCTTCAAGAGGTCGATGTCGAAATACGCAAATTCGGGAATGCTGAAATAGAGGTTGCTCGATCCGTTGGGGTTGAGATGGAGCAGATCGGTGCGTGCCCAGTCAAGTACAGGCATGAAGTTATAGCAGATGGTGTGGATGCCCTCAGCTGCCAAGTTGCGCAGACTCTCGCAATAGATGCTGATCTGCTCATCGCGGTCAGGGCCACCATATTTAATTGTCTCAGTGACAGGAAGCGACTCTACGACGCTCCACCTCATGCCGTGAGACTCGATGTAAGCTTTCAGGTCGTGGATCTGTTGCCGGGTCCATACTTGTCCGAGCGGCACATCGTGCAGTGCCGTGACGATGCCCTGCACGCCAATCTGCCGAAGCATGTCGAGCGTAATGGGGTCTTTACGGCCAAACCATCTCCAAGTTCTTTCCATATTTGATTAGTTTTTAGTGAATGATATAGTATCGAGGTCCATCGCCAAAAGCATACTGCGAAAGCCTACTTTGAGGATTGATCTTCTGGTTTGCAAAGATAAAAAAAATACTTCAAACGCACAAAAGAAGTTGAGTAATATTTTTGTTTCCGTCTTCAGTCTGATGTTTGTGCGACTATCATATTTATTGAAACATGAATTCTCCCAAAACAATGGCTGGCGTTGAGTATTGTTATCTGTTTCTAATGTATTATCCATTGATAATAAAGATATTCAGCCTTGGAAGCATATCTATTTTTTAAAAATAACAAAAAACATATACACTACTTGAAAAAAGAAGCGAGAAAGTTTGCATATTAAAATGATTTTATTAATTTTGCAAAGTAAGAAAGCATTTACCATTACATCAACAATATTATGACAAAGTACAACATCACAGAAAAGAAAGAAAAGGAAGCTGCTTATCGCTCGCTTGTCAGTCCCAAACTCATGGATGAGCTGGAGGAAAAAATCAACAACATCATCATCATCCAGAAAAAGTATAAGGACAAGAACTACTCCGCTAAGCAGCTCGCTGAGGATCTGGGAACCAACACGCGCTACATCTCTGCTGTCGTGAACGTGCGTTTTCACATGAACTACACCTCGTATGTCAATCAGTACCGCATCCAGGAGGCTATGTCGCTCTTGGTAGACCGCCGCTATCAGGACCTGAATATGGAGGATATCTCTGATATGGTTGGATTCTCCAACCGTCAGTCGTTCTATGCCTCGTTCTTCAAAATCAATGGCATCACCCCGCGTGAGTATAAGATCAAGCACCTGGCTTCTCATCCCTCACTGCTCGACCGACCCAAAAAGCGCGGACGCAAGCCCGGGTCCAAGAACAAGGCTAAAACAGAATAAACGATAGAGAAGGAGGAAGATAACGTCTTCATAACATTTTGCAACAACAGCCGTAGGGGACCGCCTGTTGAGCGGTGTCCCTAATGGCATTGCTTGTTAGTGCCATAGTGATGGAAAACAATACATTCGCCTTTGCCGGTGAGCGCTTCGCTGACCTGCAGATGCTGAGATACCGCTTGAATGGCTTTGAGCAGTTGTCTCTGCAACAAAAGAAATATATCTATTATTTGGCCAAAGCCACGCTGACCGGTAGGGACATCACCACCGATCAGTTTGGCAAATACAACTTGCCGATACGTAAGTTGCTGGAGAACGTGTACCTGCATTTTCCCGGTGATCGCGAGAGCAAGGACTTCCTTGCGATGACCGTCTACCTGAAACGGGTGTGGTTCTCCAACGGCATTTATCATCACTATGGCTGTGAGAAGTTCCAGCCCGACTTTTCGGAGTCATGGCTGCGCAAGGCCGTCGACGACACCCTCTTTGAGTCTCTGCCCGACAACTACCGCTCCAAGCAGGAGATGATGGACGTGCTCTGCCCCGTCATCTTCGATCCTGACGTGCTGCCCAAGCGTGTCAACCAGGCTGACGGCGAGGATCTCGTGAAGACATCAGCCTGCAACTATTACGAAGGCGTGACGCAGCAGGAGGCAGAGCAATATTACGAGCAACTGCGCCGGCAGGCCGGTGGCAACGAGCAACCCTCGTTCGGACTGAATTCCAAACTCGTTAAGAAAGACGGAAAACTCGTAGAAGAGCGCTACACCGCGGACGGGCTCTATGGCGAGGCCATCCGTAAGATCGTCTGTTGGTTGGACAAAGCACGTGAGGTGGCGGAAAACGAGCAGCAGCGGCGCGTCATTGCCCTGCTGACAGACTACTATCGCACGGGCGACCTCAAGCTGTTTGACAAGTATTCCATCGAGTGGCTACGCGAAAACGAAGGTGATGTTGACTTTATCAATGGATTTATCGAGGTGTATGGTGACCCGCTCGGACTGAAAGGATCGTGGGAGGGTATCGTGGAATACAAAGATAAGGTGGCCACAGAAAGAACACGCAAGATAGCTGGCAACGCTCAGTGGTTTGAGGACCATTCGCCCGTGGACCCACGTTTCCGAAAGGCTAAGGTCAAGGGCGTCTCGGCGAAAGTGATCTGTGCCGCCATGCTCGGCGGTGATGAATATCCGTCGTCGGCGATCGGTATCAACCTGCCCAATGCCGACTGGATACGTGCGAGATATGGCTCAAAGAGCGTGACAATCGGCAATCTCACGGAGGCTTACAACCAGGCTGCCAAAGGTTCGGGAATGAATGAGGAGTTTGTCATCGACGAGCCGACACGCGCGTTGATCCGCAAATATGGCGATCTCTGTGATGATCTCCATACCGATCTGCATGAGTGCTTGGGCCACGGCAGCGGTCAGCTTCTGCCTGGCACGTCGCCCGACGCGCTGAAAGCATACGGCAGTACGATAGAGGAGGCGCGTGCCGACCTCTTCGGACTCTATTATCTGGCCGATGACAAGCTCGTGGAACTCGGGCTCACGCCCGACAAGGAGGCTTACAAGAGTCAGTACTATCACTATATGATGAACGGTCTGATGACGCAGTTGGTGCGCATCAAGCCCGGACATGTCATCGAGGAAGCACACATGCGCAACCGTGCGCTCATCGCACGATGGTGCTATGCCCACGGCAATGGCACCGTGGAAATGGTGAAGCGCGACGGCAAGACCTATGTGCGCATCAACGACTATCAGCGGCTGCGTCAGCTCTTCGCCGAGCTCTTGGCCGAGATCCAGCGCGTGAAGAGTGAGGGAGACTATGAGACTGCCCGACAGCTCGTGGAGGAATATGGCATCAAAGTAGACGCGGATCTGCACAAGGAAGTGCTGGAACGTTACCGCCAACTCAACATCGCGCCCTATAAGGGCTTCCTCAATCCCAAGATGATCGCCGTGTCCGATGACCATGGTGAGATCACGGACATCCGTCTCGACTACTCCGAGAGCTATGAAGAGCAGATGTTGCGCTACTCAAAGGAGTATGCTACGCTATAACCGCACAAATGACAACACAATGACAACAGAAGAAGTACAACAACAGATAAAGGAACTCAAGCGCAGCTTCCGCTTGGTGATGAACGGTCCGGCTTCGCAGTCGATGCGTGAGAAAGGTCTTGACTATCGGCTCAACTGGGGTGTCCCCGTCATCCAGCTCAAACAGATGGCAAAGGAACTCGGCAAGGATTATGATCTTGCCATCGCCTTGTGGAAAGAAGATATTCGTGAGTGCAAAATCTTGGCAACCCTCGTCATGCCGGCGGAAAAGATGCCGCAGGAGGTAGCGGAAATCTGGATGGAGCAAACCCACACGCAGGAGATGGCAGAGATGCAGGCGCTCAATGTCTATCAGCATGTGAGCTATGCGCCGATGATCGCCTATCAGTGGATCGCACGCCCCGAAGATGTCTACCAGATCTGCGGTTACGACATCCTCGGCCGACTGTTTATGAATGGTCAGGAACCCAACGAGCGTGGTATCAACGAGTTCCTCGATCAGGCCGCAACGGCTTTGCAGGCACCCTCACTCGGCGTCCGCCACGCTGCCCTCAACGCTGTGTTGCGCTTTGCCGACCTCGGTGTGGTCTATGAGCGCATGGCTCACAATGCACTGAAAAAGATTGGTATCGACATATAAAAACTCTTTGTTGAGGTCTCGGAACCTCAGCGATTGTATGCAAGGATAATTACTTTATACACATAAATACAAATAAACATTAAGATCAGAGAGATGAAAAAAATGAGTTTGCTCGTAGCCGGCGCGGCATGTCTGCTGGCTACAAGTTGTGGCACTGTGGGCGCAGGTAGCGCATCGTCCAATACGGGCACTGATGTGCTCAACGGTGTCATTGGCGTATTGAACAATGCCAACACCATTGGTGACGTGATCAGCAGCGTCATCGGTTCCAACAAGCTGACCAAATCGCAGCTCTATGGCACATGGAAATACAATGGTCCGGGTTGTGCCTTCACGTCCAACAGTGCATTGGCAAAGGCTGGCGGTGAGGTAGTTGCCTCGCAGATCAAGTCTAAACTCAAAGAAGACTACAGCAAAGTGGGCTTCACTGCGAAGAACACACAGATCACCTTTAACAAGGACAACACCTTTACGGCATACGTCGATGGCAAGAAGTTCAGTGGCAACTACACCTACGATGAGTCGACCAATGCCTTGAAACTGACCGGTCTGCTGCTCTCGCTCAATGGTTACGCTACACGCAACAGTCAGGGAGTGGCCATTCTCTTTGAGTCAAAAAAACTCTTGACACTTATTCAAACCATGTCTGCTATGAGCGGCAATACTACGCTGAGCTCTATCGGCGAGATCAGCAAGAACTATAACGGTGTGAGACTGGGATTTGATATGGCCAAGTAATTGGTTCCAAATACAATAGATGATGGTGGAAGAGTGGACTTCGGGTCGCTTCTTCCACCATTTTTCGTTTCAGCAGAGTGGTTTTCTGTCAGTCATTATTCAACACCTTATCCCTTTGTCTTCCATTGCTCAAGTACTCAGACTTGCCTTGTTGAGTTCCCATAAATATCTTGAGCTTTGAAAAAGTTTCTTAAATATAGCGTGCTATATTTCCAATTTAATATTATTTATTACCCTTGATTCTCTGCTCTTGAGAGAAAATTGTACTTTTGCCATAAAAATGAACAGCATTAAAGCTTTAGAATATGGCAGAATCAGTTGACATTAGAGAATTGAACATAAAGATTGAGCAGAACAGTGCTTTCGTCACGAACTTGGTGACAGGAATGAATCAGGTCATCGTCGGTCAGAAGCATTTGATCGATGCCCTGCTCATTTCGTTGCTCAGCGACGGCCACATCCTGCTGGAGGGCGTACCTGGCTTGGCAAAGACCCTCGCCATCAAGACACTCTCGCAGCTCGTGGATGCTGACTTCAGCCGAATACAGTTTACACCCGATTTGCTGCCTGCCGACGTGGTAGGTACAATGATCTATTCCCAGAAAGACGAGAACTTTCAGGTCAAGAAAGGTCCGGTCTTCGCCAACTTCGTGCTGGCTGATGAGATCAACCGTGCTCCGGCCAAGGTGCAGAGTGCTTTGCTCGAGGCAATGCAGGAGCATCAGGTGACCATCGGCGAGAAGACTTTCACCCTGCCCAACCCGTTCCTCGTCATGGCTACTCAGAACCCTATCGAGCAGGAAGGTACCTATCAGTTGCCTGAGGCACAGGTCGACCGTTTCATGCTCAAGGTGATCATCGACTATCCGACTCTGGAAGAGGAGAAAGCCATCATCCGCGAGAACCTGCAAGGAAAGATGCCTGAGGTGCGTCCCGTGACGACGGCAGAGGAGATCATCCGTGCCCGCGAGGTGGTGAACATGGTTTATATCGACGAGAAAATCGAGCAGTATATTGCCGACATCGTCTTCGCGACTCGCTATCCCGAGCGCTATGGCATGCCCGAATTGAAGGACTTGATCACTTTCGGCGGCAGTCCGCGTGCAAGTATCAACCTCGCCAAGGCAGCCCGCGCCTATGCTTTCATCAAGCATCGGGGCTATGTGGTGCCCGAAGACGTGCGTGCCGTGGCTCACGACGTGCTGCGCCACCGCATCGGACTCAGCTATGAGGCTGAGGCTGCCAACGTTTCCAGCGAGGAGATTGTCAGCAAGATTGTCAATAAGATCGAGGTGCCTTGATCAAGAAGCTTAAAGAAGGAGAATTCGTGGACACTAACGAGATACTACAAAAGGTCAGAAAGATAGAGATCAAAGCCCGGGGATTGAGTCAGAACATCTTCGCGGGCCAGTACCACTCTGCCTTTAAAGGCAAGGGTATGGCTTTCTCCGAGGTGCGTGAATATCAGTTCGGGGACGATGTCCGGGATATTGACTGGAACGTCACCGCCCGCTTCCACCATCCTTATGTCAAGGTCTTTGAGGAGGAGCGTGAGCTCACGGTGATGTTGCTCATCGATGTGTCGGGATCGCTGGACTTCGGTACAACACAGCAGATGAAGCGTCAGCTGGCTACAGAGATCGCCGCTACGATCGCCTTCTCGGCCATTGAGAACAACGACAAAATCGGTGTCATCTTCTTCTCCGACCGCATCGAGAAGTATATTCCGCCAAAGAATGGACGTAAGCATATCCTTTACATCATCCGCGAGATGCTTGACTTCCATCCACAGAGCACGCGCACGGACATCGGTATGGCTACGGCCTATCTCACCCGCGTGATGAAACGCCACTGCACTTCTTTCATCATCAGTGACTTCTACGACCGCAAGGACTTCACCAAAGAGATGGAGATTGCCAACCGCAAACACGATGTGGTGGCCATACAAGTCTATGATCCGCGTGCCAAACAGTTGCCCGACGTGGGACTGCTCAAGGTATTGGACGCTGAGACAGGCCATGAGATGTATATCGATACATCGAGCAGAAAACTCCGGCAGGCTCATACGCGATACTGGATTGAACGGGAAGATAAGCTCAACACGGTGTTTGCCAAGAGCCGCATCGACTGGACGGCAATCGCCACAAACGAAGATTTCACGAAAGCACTGATGCTGCTGTTCAAGCGCAGAGCATAATACCGATCGCGTCTGTATAAAGATCAGGTCATACTGAAGAAAGGATCAATGGTGGCTGAGCGGAAGATCAGATCGTGCAAAAGGAAAGATCTATGGTGTTTGGGAGGAAAACCAGATCATAGTGAAGGAAAGACAAAAGGTATTTGAGAAAAGATTAGAAGAGTAGAGAATAGAGGTTATGACCAAAAAGATATGGCAATATGTTTTGACGTGCATGATGCTGTTGCTGTCACTCAACGCAGCGTCACAGGTCACCGTAGAGCAAAATGTGGACTCGGTGGGGATTCTCATCGGTGAACAGGCTCATTTGCAGCTTACCGTCACAATGCCCGCTGGCTCTACCATACAATGGCCCGCGTTGAAGGAACGCCAGATGGTAGTTCCGGGCGTGGAAGTCGTGAAGGTCGCCGATGCTGATACATTGTCGTCAAGTGGCAAGGAACTTAAGGTCTGCAAAGTCTACACGATCACCTCGTTTGACGAACATCTCTATTCCATTCCTCCTTTACCAGTCAAGGTCAACGGAAAAAACTATCAAGGCGGCGTCGCTGCCCTGAAGGTGATCACGATGAATGTCGACACGCTCCATCCCAACCAGTTCTTTCCGCCTAAGGACGTTCAGGACAATCCTTTCTCATGGGCTGAGTGGAGGCCTTATTTCTGGTTGTCGCTGTTGATGTTGCTGATCGTCCTCGTCATGGGGTATCTCTACATCCGTCTGCGTAGCAACAAACCAGTGATCACACGTATTCGCATCGTGAAACACGTGCCCGCACATCAGCGTGCCCTGAATGCCATCAACAAAATCAAGGAAGAACGGCTCACTGCCAGTGAGGATCAGAAGACCTATTACACGCAGCTCACCGATACGCTGAGGAAATATATCCAGGAACGCTTTGGCTTCAATGCCTTGGAAATGACTTCCAGCGAGATCATCGAAAGGCTCAATGACTCGGGTGACAAGAAGATGATTGACGAGCTCCGCGAGCTGTTCACAACAGCAGACCTCGTGAAGTTTGCCAAATACTCTACGCTCATCAACGAAAACGACCTCAACTTGGTGAATGCGATCAACTTCATCGACGAGACCAAGCAGGAGAACCAACCCACAGAGGAACGTATCGTGCCGCAGCTCACTGAGGGCGACAAGCGCACGCGACAGAACCGCATCACCATCAAGTCGCTGCTCTGGGTCTTGGGTATCATTGCTGCAGTCTGCCTGGTATATGTATGTTATCACGTATGGCTGCTGCTTGGATGAGCGATAATTAAAGATTGACGATCATGGAATTTGCTGATAAACAATATTTCTTACTGCTGTTGCTGCTCATCCCTTACGTCTTGTGGTATTTCCTTTACCGCAAGCGAGATGAGCCGACACTGCGTATGGGCGACACCTACGCCTATGAGAATGCGCCGAAGAGCTGGCGAGTGCGCCTCGTCAACGCCCCGATGCTCCTGCGTTGTGTGGTGTTTACGCTCATCGTCTTCATCTTGGCGCGGCCTCAGACCCATAACTCATGGGGACACAAACAGGTAGAGGGCATTGACATCATGCTGGCCATGGACGTGTCTACTTCCATGCTGGCGGAGGACTTAAAGCCGAATCGCATTGAGGCCGCCAAGGATGTGGCCGCCGAGTTCATCTCCGGCAGACCCAACGACAATATTGGACTGACGATCTTCGCTGGTGAGGCGTTCACACAGTGCCCGATGACCACCGACCATGCGTCGCTGCTCAATCTGTTGCAAAGCGTGCGCACTGACATCGCTGCCCGTGGACTCATCCAGGACGGAACGGCATTGGGCATGGGACTGGCCAACGCCGTGTCACGACTGAAAGACTCTAAAGCCAAGAGCAAAGTGGTGATCTTGCTGACTGACGGTAGTAACAACATGGGCGACATCTCACCACTGACTGCTGCGCAGATCGCCAAGTCGTTGGGCATCAGAGTATATACCATTGGCGTGGGAACGAACAAGGTGGCTCCTTATCCCGTGCAGGTGGCAGGTACCGTGCAGTATGTCAACATGCCGGTGGAGATTGACACGAAGACACTCAGCGACATCTCGGCGATCACCGACGGCAATTTCTATCGTGCCACCAACAACCGGCAGCTGAAGCAGATCTATCACGACATCGACCAACTCGAGAAGACGAAGATGAACGTCAAGAAGTATTCGCGCTACTATGAGGCTTACCAGCCCTTCGCCATTGCCGCGGTCTTCTTCCTCCTGTTGGAGATCCTGCTGCGCAACACGGTTTTGCGTCGACTGCCTTAAAAGGTAACCTGCTGACGCCCCTATATATAATAAGGTGTAGGCAAGCTATGTTCATTGTGCATCGAACCTATGTTCATGACGCATCGAAGCTATCTTCATGGCGCATCGAAGCTATCTTCATGACGTTGGGAGCCTATCTTGCAGATGTAGTAAACTGAAAAGAAGAGAATCCAAAGGCTTAGGCCGAAGGAAAAAAGATAAACGAAAAGACAATGAGATTTGAAGATCCGACATACTTATGGCTACTCTGCCTGCTGCCTTTGCTGTTTCTGCTGAGGGTAGCAAGCCATTTCAAGCAGAGGAAACGGCTTCGCCGGTTGGGTGATCCTCAGCTGTTGCGTCAGCTCATGCCCGACGTTTCCAGGGCAAGGCGTGCGGTGAAGTTCTGGTTGATGATGGGTGCTTTGGCCATGCTGATCCTTGTTTTGGCACGTCCGCAAATGGGAACGCATGTGTCACACGACAAGCGTCAGGGCATCGAAGCCATCATCTGTATGGACATCTCCAATTCCATGCTCGCCGAGGATGTCGTGCCGAGCCGACTGGAAAAGAGCAAGATGCTCGTCGAAAACATGATCGACCACTTCACCAACGATAAGGTGGGTCTGGTAGTCTTTGCCGGTGATGCTTTCGTACAGCTGCCGATTACCGCTGACTATGTCTCTGCCAAGATGTTCCTGCAGGACATCAATCCTTCGCTCATTGCCACGCAAGGCACAGATATCGGTCATGCCATACAGTTGGCGATGCACAGTTTCACGCAGGCCAACAATATCGGACGCGCCATCATCGTCATCACCGATGGTGAAGACCACGAAGGTGGTGCTGAGGAAGCGGCTGCCGAAGCCAAGAAAAAAGGCATCAACGTGTTTATCCTTGGCGTCGGTGATCCTCATGGCGCACCGATCCCTACCGGCGACGGCTACATGAAGGATGCGTCAGGACAGACAGTGATGAGTGCACTCAACGAGCAGATGTGCCGCAAAATAGCGCAAGCGGGCAGTGGTATGTACATACATGTCAACAACACGGCGGACGCTCAGAACGAGTTGAACAACGATTTGGTCAAACTGCAGCAAGGTACTACCGATGCTGTGGTTTATAGTGATTACAACGAGCAGTTCCAGGCTTTCGCCATCATTGCTCTGATCCTTCTCGTTGTGGATGTCTGTCTGATGGAGACACGGAATCCATTGCTGAAGAAGGTAACGATCTTTAAGAATAAAGGAAAGAGATAATGGACATACGTAAGTATATTCTTTTGATCCTGCTGGCTCTTGCCGGTGTCATGCAGATGCAGGCGCAGGCTGACCGGCAGTTCATCCGGAACGGTAATAAGCTCTACCGCCAACATAACTATGCCAAGGCTGAAACGGAATACCGCAAGGCCTTGAGCAAGAATGCGCGCAACACGCAGGCTATGTATAATCTCGGTTGCGCACTGATGATGCAGCAGAAAGATTCCGCCGCCATCGTACAGCTGCAAAATGCCGGGCGCAGTGAGCAGTCACCGCGCCGCAAGGCAATGGCTTATCACAACATCGGTGTGATCTGCCAGCAACACCGGATGTATGGCGAGGCCATCGAAGCCTACAAAGAGAGCCTGCGCAATAATCCCGGCGACAACGAGACACGCTATAACCTTGCCCTCTGCCAACGGCTCCAGAAAAAACAAAAGCAAAACGGAGGCAAAAACAATCAGAAGAACAAAAACAAGAAAGATAATAAGAAACAACAGAATAAGCAAAAGAACAATAAGCAGAACAAACAAGATCAGAACAAGCAGCAACAACAGCAGCCCAAGGAGCAGATGAGCAAAGACAATGCCCAGCAGTTGCTCAACTATGCCATCCAACAGGAGAAGGCTACGCAAGAGCGTCTGAAACGCAACGAACAGCAACCGCAACGCAGAAGACTGCAACAAAACTGGTAATAAGTTTTCTTGATATCTGATAAGATGTACTTGATATGATGACGCGTCGAATACTTCACATATTTGTTTTCACCCTGATGTTGGCTGCCGTGGCACTGGCATCGCAGGCTCAGATTGCCGTCTCTGTCCCCTCGCATGTAGAGGCGGGAGAGAACTTCCGGCTGTCCTATACCATCAACACGCAGGATGTCGATGAGTTCCGGGCCGGTAACATTCCTGGCGGACTGGAGTTGATTGCCGGTCCTTACACTTCGCAGCAGTCGAGCTACCGTATGGTCAACGGTCACACGAGCAGTTCGTCATCCATCACTTTCACCTATACGCTCTATGCCGCCAAGGACGGCTCGTTCACGATTCCGCCTGCTCATGCGCGCATCAACGGGCGTATGGTAGCCTCGCGGGCTGCTAAGGTGGTGGTCAGCGGACGGGCTCACAACAGTGGCGGCGCACCGAAGATGCATGGTGAAGACGAGAGTCGCGAGCCAAGCATGGCGTCGGCAGGCAGCCGGATCACCGCCAACGACCTGTTTATCAAGGTCACTGCCAACAAGCGGCGGGTGCATGAGCAAGAGCCGATACTGCTCACCTACAAGGTCTACTCCCTTGTGGACCTGACACAGTTGGAGGGTAAGATGCCGGATCTCACCGGTTTCCACTCCCAAGAGGTGCCTCTGCCTCAGCAAAAAAGCTTCCATCTTGAGCGCGTCAACGGTAAGCCCTATCGTGCCGTGACGTGGAGCCAGTATGTCATGTATCCGCAGATGACGGGCAAACTCCAGATTCCGAGCATCACATTCAAGGGCATCGTGGTACAGCAAAACCGCTCCGTCGACCCGTTCGAAGCTTTCCTTAATGGTGGCTCCGGCTATGTCGAGGTGCACCGCAACATTGTGGCACCGGGACTGACCGTTCAGGTGGATCCCTTACCGGCCAAGCCAGCAGGCTTCTCCGGCGGCGTCGGCAAGTTCAATATATCCGCGCAACTCACCAAGAAAGAGGTGAAGGCCGGCGATCCCGTCACCCTCAGAGTAGTGGTAGGCGGTAATGGCAACCTCAAACTCATCAAGCAGCCCGAGGTCAACTTCCCTAAGGACTTCGACAAATATGACGCCAAGGTGACCGACAAGACCAAGCTGACATCCACCGGCGTGGGTGGCAACATGATCTACGACTTCCTTTTTGTGCCGCGCAACCAGGGCACTTACACCATCCCTTCGGTATCGTTTACCTACTACGACACCGACTTGAATGCCTATAAAACCATCAAGACACAGCCGTTCAAGCTGATTGTAGACAAAGGCGACGGCAACAGCACGTCGGCAGACTACGATGCTCAGAAGGCCAACGACATCCACGACATCATGTCGGGCAAGTGTGAGCAGCGTCAGGTCGGCAATTTCTTCTTTGGCTCCACGTCATGGTGGATCTCGTTGCTCTTGCCGTTGATCGCCTTCATCGTGCTGTTGGTCATCTTCCGCAAGCGTGCCTTGGATCATGCCGATGCCGTGAAGATGCGTGGCAAGAAGGCCAACAAGATCGCGCGCAAACGACTGAAGAAAGCCAGCAAACTGATGTTCCAAGGCAAGAGCGAGGCCTTCTACGACGAAGTGCTCCGTGCACTGTGGGGCTATGTGGGCTATAAACTCAATATTGCAGTGGAACAACTCAACCGCGACAACATCACCGAGAAACTGCAAGGGCATCAAGTCGATGATGCCACCATCGGCAAGTTCATCTCAGCCCTCGACACATGCGAGTATGAGCGCTACGCTCCCGGTGATGCCTCCGGCAATATGGAGAAGACCTTCAACAGTGCGATGACCGCCATCGAGGAGATCGAGGAGGTGATGAAACGCAACGGCGGACGCAAGAAATAAGCGTTGGACTTTGTCCCAAAAGAAAACGATTAGGAAGAAATCATGATGAAGAAGCATATCTCAAACATAGGAAACAGCATCAGACGCCTGCTCGTGCTTGTGGCAGGCTTGCTGTCTGTCACACTGTCTTTTGCCATCACAAAGGACAATGCCGACACGGCCTATAAGCAAGGTAAGTATCAGCAGGCGATCATCGACTATCAGGAATTGCTGAAAGAAGGTGTGTCACCGGAGCTGTACTACAATCTTGGCAATGCCTACTATCGCAGCGACAACCTCGCGCAGGCCATTTTGGCTTATGAGCGCGCCGCGCAGCTGTCGCCGGGAAACAGCGACATCCGTTTCAACTTGCAGTTCGCGCGTGCCAAAACCATCGACAAGATCGTACCGGACAACGAGATGTTCTTTGTCACGTGGTACAAGCGTCTCGTCAACTTCACGAGTGTGGACAACTGGGCACGCACGGGCATCGTTGCCGTCGTGCTGGCTTTGCTGTTGATGCTGGCTTATCTCTTCGGTCCACAACTGGTGGTTCGCAAGATTGGCTTTTACGGCAGCAGCATTGCCTTGTTGTTGTTTGTTGTCACCACCTTCTTTGCCTGGCAGCAAAAACAAAACCTTGAACGCCATTGCGGAGCCATCATCATGGCACCGTCCGTGACGATCAAGAAGACACCCGTCGCTAATGGCACCGACGCTTTCGTGCTTCACGAAGGCACAAGAGTAGACATTACTGACAAGAGCATGAAGTCGTGGTACGGCATAAAAATAGGCGACGGGCGGGAAGGATGGATTCCCGCCTCGCAAGTAGAGATCATTTAATCGTTTCAGGTAGTCATGACATTGGACGGATTGATCGCTTTTGACCAGCACTTGCTGGTGATGCTCAATGGGAGTGATTCCATGTTTTGGGATCACTTCATACTCATTTTTACCAACGGCCTAACTTGGGTTCCCTTGCTCTTCACCCTTTTCCTACTTGTGATGAAGAACAATGAGACGATGGTGCAGATCGGTCTTGTGGTAGGCTGCGTGTTGTTGGGCGTTTTCCTCTCCGGTGGCATCAACGGCATGATCATCAAACCTTTGGTAGCGCGGCTACGTCCTTGTGACGACCCAATGCTGAAATATACCGTCGATGTGGTGAACAACTACCGTGCGTCAGGGTTTAGTTTCTTCTCCAACCATGCTGCCAACACCATGGCGATCGCCGTGTTTATGATGTGGCTCGTGCGCAGTCGTCTGCTGAGCCTTACGCTCCTCTCTTGGTCCCTGCTCAATGGCTGGTCACGTATCTATCTCGCCCAGCACTATCCCTTGGATGTTGTCGTGGGCTGGCTATGGGGAGCGATGATGGGCAGCGTGGCTTATTATGTTTTCTACAGACTATATAATAAGGTGAGCCCGCCCGTCAACTACATCTCATCACAGTATACCACCACAGGCTACAGCAACGTCGACATCCACAATGTCATGCTTGTGCTCACGCTCACGATCTGTGTGGCTATCATCTGCGCACTCTTGACCATGACAGGCAGCTATTGACTTTCATCCTTTACTTATCAGTATTATACACAACGACAATGGATACAAAACATATACATATCAGTGATTATAACTACGACTTACCCGACAGTCGTATTGCCAAGTTCCCGCTGAAAGAGCGCGACCACAGCAAATTGCTTATCTACGACCACGGTACGGTCAGCGAAGATATTTTCTACAATCTGCCACAGCACCTTCCTGCCGGTGCGCTGATGGTTTTCAACAACACCCGCGTCATTCAGGCGCGCATGCACTTCCGCAAGGAGACCGGTGCGCTCATCGAGGTGTTTCTCATGGAGCCTGCTGAGCCTGCCGACTACGAGCAGATGTTCCAGACAACCGGAAAGTGCAGCTGGCTGTGCATGGTCGGCAATCTGAAGAAGTGGAAAGAGGGTACGCTCCACCGCGACTTTGAGATCAAAGGCCACAAACTCACCCTCAATGCCACAATGGACCGCAGCCGTACGGCTGAGAAGAGCGGTGGCACCAACTATTGGGTCGACTTTGAGTGGGACAACGACCAGGTCAACTTCGCCGACATCCTTGAGGCTGTTGGCGAGCTGCCCATCCCTCCCTATCTCAACCGCGAGACGCAGGAGAGCGACAAAACCACTTACCAGACCGTCTACTCCAAGATCAAAGGCAGTGTGGCTGCACCGACGGCAGGACTGCACTTCACCGACCGCGTGCTCAGAGACGTCGACGCGCATGGCATCATCCGCGATGAGGTCACGCTGCATGTTGGTGCCGGAACCTTCAAACCCGTGAAGTCTGAAGAGATAGAAGGCCATAATATGCACACAGAGTATATCGTCGTCCATCGCCATACCTTTGAGCATCTCCTTGAGCATCAGTGTCGGGCCATCGCTGTGGGCACCACGAGCGTGCGCACCTTAGAGAGCCTTTACTATATGGGCGTGAAGGCTTTGACCCATCCCGACATCTCGGAGGAAGAGCTGCACGTCAATCAGTGGGAGCCCTACGACCTGCCGCATGACGAGCAGGGACTCGTGATCGTCGACGGAAACAGCGTCACGGTGGAGCAGTCCATCCGTGCCCTTCTCGACTATCTCGATCGCGACGGCCTGGAAGCCCTCCATTCCAGTACTCAGATCATTATTGCTCCGGGCTACACCTATAAGATTGTGAAGATGCTCATCACCAATTTCCATCAGCCTCAGAGCACGCTGCTGCTCTTGGTCAGTGCCTTCCTTCATGGCGACTGGCGCAAGGTCTACGACTATGCCCTCAGCCATGACTTCCGCTTCCTGAGCTATGGCGATTCCAGTTTGTTAAAAGTTTAAGTATATGAAGATAGGAGACAAAGTAAGTTTTCTCAGTGAGGTCGGCGGCGGAAAGGTAGCTGGCTTCCAGGGCAAAAACATCGTGTTGGTAGAGGACGAGGATGGTTTTCAGATCCCCATGCCCGTCAATGAGGTTGTTGTCGTCAAACAGGACGACTACACCACTGCCAATGTCATCAACAAACGCGCCGAGGCTGAGGAGCACCGGGCTGAGGAGACACCGCTCAACCGTGGCGGACGCTCTGTCAAAGCCATGATGCAAGACGGTCAGGACGAGGAAGTGGACATGACGGTCGAGGACACCGTCGACGACACCAAAGAGGTCACTTACCGGCCGCAGGCCGTGGAGCGGCAGGGCGGCAACCAGCTTTCGGCTTATCTCGCCTTCGTTCCTGAAGATGTCAAGGAACTCATCAACAACCCGAAGTTCACGGTCAACCTTGTCAACGACTGCAACTATTATCTGAAATATACCTATCTCCAGGCCGAGGGCAACAGTTGGACAGTGCTCTCTGAAGGTGAGGTGGAACCCAACACTGTGCTTTTCCTTGGAGAGCTCGGCCGTGAGGATGTCAACCATCTCGACCGTGTGGCAGTGCAGCTCATTGCCTACAAGCGTGAGAAGCCGTTTATCCTCAAGCCCACTGTCGACGTTCAGCTGCGTCTCGACCCCGTGAAGTTCTATAAAGTGCATACGATGCAGGTCACCGACTTCTTCAAGTCTCCCTGTCTGCTCTACACGCTGGTGGAGAACGACAAAGTCGCGCGGCCGCTCGTCCTTGACGCAAAGCGGCTCAAGGAGGAAATGTACGCCGGCAAGCAAACCGACGCTGCTGCTCAGGCTCCTACCGCCAAACAGCGTGAGCAACTGGTGAGCCGCTACACCGACGACCAGAGCAAGGGCAACAAGCGCAACTCGCCTTATATCCGCCATCGCGGTCTTGACGACGCACTCGTCGTCGACTTGCATGCTGAGGAAATCCTCGACACCACGCAGGGAATGAAGCCTGGTGAGATTCTCGACTATCAGCTCAAGGTCTTCCGCGACACGATGAACGCTCATCTGAACCGCAAAGGCCAGAAGATCGTCTTCATCCATGGCAAGGGCGAGGGCGTGCTGCGCCGTGCGCTCATCAACGATCTCACCTACCGCTACAAGAAATGCACCTACCAGGACGCCTCGTTCCAGGAATACGGCTACGGTGCCACCATGGTCACCATCAACTCTTAAACGCAAGCAAAATGGAATACGGATATATCAAGGTGGCCTCGGCTGTGCCTCTTGTCAGCGTTGCCAACTGCAACGAAAACGTCAAAAACATAGAGACGCTCATCGCACAGGCCGAAGGACAGGGCGTGGAGATCATCGTCTTTCCGGAGCTGTGCCTCACCGGCTACACCTGTCAGGATCTCTTCCGGCAACATGTGTTGCTCGACGCTGCCGAGGTGGCGGTGATGAAACTTCTTGAGTTCACCAACCAACTCGACATCATTGCCATCGTCGGAGCACCCGTGGCGGTGGGAGATCTGTTGCTCAACTGTGCCATCGTCATTCAGAAAGGTCATGTGCTCGGTATTGTGCCGAAGACATACTTGCCCAACTACAGTGAGTTCTACGAGAAACGCTGGTTTGCTTCCGCTCAGGATCTGCGTCCCTGCACGTTCCATTTTGCGGGTCATTCCGTTTCCATCACCTCATCGCCACAGCTCTTCCGCACCATGGACGGCGTGACCTTTGGCATAGAGATCTGTGAGGACGTATGGGCACCGACGCCACCGAGCAACCATCTTGCACTGGCAGGTGCCGACATCATCTTCAATCTCAGTGCCAGCGACGAGCTGATCGGTAAGCACGACTATCTGCTCAGCTTGCTCAGCAACCAAAGCGCTCGCACCATGAGCGGCTATGTCTACAGTAGTGCGGGCTTTGGCGAAAGCACACAGGACGTCGTTTATGGCGGCAATGCGCTGATCTATGAAAATGGCAAGCTGATCGCCCAGGGAGAGCGATTCTCTTTGCAGCCACAGTTGCAGACGGCACAGATCGATGTGGAATACCTGCGCTCGGAGCGACGGATGAACACGACGTTTACCAACGCTCAGCGCCGGATGATCAACGAAGACATTCGCTTTATCGATGCCGACGTTGTCGACCATCACGACTTTGTCTTGGAGCGCAGTGTCAATCCGCATCCTTTCATCCCACAGAGCGATGACATGGAGCGGTCGTGCAACGAGATCTTCTCTATTCAGGTCATGGGTCTGGCACGCCGCATTGTCCACACTCATGCCAAGACTGTGGTCGTCGGCGTGAGTGGCGGGCTGGATTCTACACTGGCCTTGCTGGTATGCGTGAAGACCTTCGACAAGCTCGGCATGGACAGAAAAGGCATCGTCGGCGTCACCATGCCGGGCTTTGGTACCACAGACCGCACCTATAACAATGCAGTCAGCCTGATGAACTCTCTGGGCGTGACCATCCGTGAGATCAGCATCGCCAAGAGCGTTACACAGCACTTCGAGGACATTGGCCACGACATGCAAGTGCATGATGTCACTTACGAAAACGGGCAGGCACGCGAGCGCACCCAGATCCTCATGGATCTCTCCAACCAGCTTGGCGGTCTCGTCATCGGCACCGGTGACCTCTCGGAACTCGCTCTGGGATGGGCTACCTACAATGGTGACCACATGAGCATGTATGGTGTCAACGCCTCTATCCCCAAAACCCTCATCAAGTATCTTGTGGAGTTTGTTGCCAAGACCGTAGATGACAAGAGCGCCTCGACGCTCTTCGACATCATCGCCACACCGATTTCGCCCGAACTGATTCCGGCCGACGAGCACGGCAACATCAAGCAGAAGACCGAAGACCTCGTGGGACCCTACGAGCTCCACGACTTCTTCCTCTACTATTTCCTGCGTTGCGGCTTCAGTCCCCGCAAGATCTTCATGCTGGCCTGCCATGTCTTCGACGGTACGCATCCCCAGAAAGGCGTGTCGATCTATTCCGAGGAGACAATCCGTCACTGGCTTCGCACGTTCTGCCGTCGCTTCTTTGCCCAGCAGTTCAAACGTTCCTGCCTGCCCGACGGACCTAAGGTGGGCTCCGTCAGCCTCAGTCCGCGTGGTGACTGGCGAATGCCTACCGACGCCCAGTCGGCATTATGGCTGGAAGAATAGCCATTTGTCAGATAATAAAATCGTAAGAGAAGTCAATAGGAAAAACGTTTCCTGCTGATGCTATAAAACCAAGAAAGCCCCAAGCAACCGGATTTGATGGTTGCTTGGGGCTTTCGTTATTGTCACGAAGGGTTATTTTGCATTGAAGTAGAAGGGCAGTGCCAGACCGTTGGCGAGCAGATTCGTTCCACCTGTGATATTTTCGTAATCAAGGTAAACGCCGCCTAAGACAATTTGCAGTCCAAGTTCCTTTCCACTCTTAACACCGTAAGAGTTGGGGTATCCTGCGTAGAAGGCCAGTGTGATCGTGTGGGGCGTTCCGTCAGCCGTTGTGCTGAAAGTCAGTTTCTGAGGTTGGATGTGGAACGTCACCGGGGAGAGATCGTAGAAATAAGTATAGCATTTCAGGATCTGTGCCGGAGCATTTTTCAGACATGCCTTGGCTGTCGCGTCTTGCACGAAATGTGCGATGGAGTTGACACGGAAGTTGTAGACCGTCACCGTAGAGTCTGTCTCAAAGTTCACCATTGCATCTACGGAGTCTACTTTGGCTGGCTTTGTGGTGAAGATAGAGTCGTAGTAGACCAGTTGCCCATTATGCTCTCCCGCTACAGACAGATAAGCCGTGTGCTGCTCTTCGCGCGTCAGTCCGCTGTTGTCGTCATCATCGCTTAAGCAAGAAGTCATGGTCAGTGCTGCGATCATGCACAGCAACAATGTCAGGATTGAAGTTTTTCTCATTTTCTTTATTATTATAGACTTAAACGTTTCTAATTATCAAATGCAAAGATAAGGAAAAACTTGCACGTGAGGGAAACTTTTTTGAGAAATAAATATTCCCCAGCTATGTGTAACAACGAAAATAAATCCTACAAAAAGTCCTCCGCGGCAACTTGCATTATAGAGAAAGAGAAATCAAAAAATAAGGAGTTGAAGGCCAAAAAAGCATTCCACAAGTGAGAGAGCGGTGATTCTTGATAATCACATAGGTGCTTGTTGACTTATGACATTAGTATGTGCTTACGCAAAAAATAGTTTGCGCCAGTATCATATATAATAATAAGGTGTAGCATGCTTTATGACGTGCTACACCTTACTTTTTTATTGTTGTTTCGACTTGATATAGTCGCTGAATGCTTTGTCAAAGGCGGCGAACTGTTGTTCGTTGAGGCTACCCAATGTCTTGCGCAGTCCTTTGTAGTAAATGGTTACCTTCTTGTGGATCTGATCCGGATCTGTGCTGGAAGCATAAATCTTGTCGATGTCGATGTGCATCTGCGGAACGAGGTTGTTGAGAAATACCAAATCGCCCGTGTACTGTGGTGTCTGTGCGGATGCAGTCTGCTGAGTGTTGTTAGTGCTGTCTGTGGTGGGAGCCACCGATCCGGAAACGCTATTGGCGGAGTCAGTGTTTTGAGCCGAATTGTCGTCAGCGACCAGCGTGGAGTCAGCGTCGTCAGTCTGCTGGGCCGTTTGGCTGCTTCTACTGAAAAGCAGTACGGCGGCAATGACCACGAGTACGGCAATGGCAATTACCAATCCCATCATCTTCTTGCTTGCAGTCGAAGATGAACTTTCATTCTTACGGCTATAGTGGTGGTGCTCGAAAGCCTCCATAAAGTCTTCAATGCTGGCGTACCGCTCACTCCGACCAAAGCTGCAACTGCCATCAATGACCTGGCTATACTCCTCTCCAAGCTCCATGACCCTGACAATCATGCCTAAGGAATAAACGTCAGCACGGGCATCCAGAGCTACGGTGCCGTCCTTGGCTTCCGGAGCGAAGAAGCGCAAACTGCTACTGGGCATGCTTATGGTGTCAGCATATCGCATACGGAAATTGAGAACCTTTACCTCGTCAGCCTTCTTTGTGACAAAGATGTAGGAAGGATCGAGCGCGCCATGTATCATACCATTCTGGTGGAGATACTCCAGTGCTGACGCAATCTGACTGACAATCCGCTTTTTCTCGTCTTCACCGTGACCCTCATCAAGATATTCCAACAGAGAGTGTGAGGATTCCCATTCCAGTTCGATACAAGAGCCAAGGCCCTCGACGTCTTTCATGCCAAGGTATTTCAGCAAATGCTGATGGTCGAGATCTTTGCAGCGGTCAAATTCTTTTTTCATGGACCGCTGGTATTGTGGTTTGCTCTGATAGGCTTCTTTAAGAGAGATAAGCAACACATCCTGACCATCGTCTTTAGCTATGGTGAGTTTCTGTATGCCGTCCGTTTTTATCTCTTGCATGTCTGTTACAGTCATGGCGTTTTATGTTTAAATGATTATATTACTGCAAAGATAGTGTAAACGAGTGGAATAGCAAAGAAAAACCGCAAAAAAATGAGACGGGTAGGGGTTCTTACAAAGAGAAGGTCATCGCAAAGTCTTCATGAAGTGAAGATTTAGCATATCAGTAGCCTCTGCTTTTTTATAGAAGAAGGTGCCTGATCACACTTCAAAAAAGCCCTGTGACAAAGTCTTGCGCTTGATTTACATCAATATCAAACGATTGTATTGTGACTTTTCTGCATGAATATTAGGCAGAATGGAATAAGAAACATAACTTTGCCCTCGCAAAAAAAGGCTTACGACTTCTGTCGGTAGCCACTGTTTAAATCTTATCAATGTAAAGAGATTGTAGTTATGACAGACAAATTAGTGACAATGAATGCTCAGGCAGATCTGCAAGACAAAATGCGCATCGACATGATTCTCGGTGGCCGTCGTGCAGCACTGGACGCTTTGAAGGCTAAGAAAGCATAAGTTGTTTTCTGCTTTCAGAAAGCAAGGAAAGCGACTTTTAGATTTGACAAACGGTGCTCAACACAGGCAAGAGTCTGTTGGAGCACCGTTTCTTTTTATATTATTCTTTAGGAACTTCTATTTTTCTATTTCCATGATTTCCTGATAGATGCGCTGCACGGGGAGTCCCATGACGTTGTAGTAGCTGCCGTGGATGGACGTCACGCCGACATAGCCGATCCACTCTTGTATGCCGTAGGCGCCGGCCTTGTCAAAAGGACGGTAGTGGGCGATGTAGTAGTCGATCTCGTCGTCGGTGAGTTGCCGGAAGGTAACGTCTGTCGAGACTCCGAACGTCTTTTGCGCTTTGGCTGTGGTCAACGTCACGCCGGTGACCACCTGATGCGTACGTCCGCTGATGAGACGGAGCATACGGCGTGCGTCATCGGCATCGTGTGGCTTGCCAAGTATCGTATTGTCGACAATGACCACCGTGTCGGCAGTGAGCAACAGTTCGTCGTCGGCAACTTGATAGGCGGCAGCCTTCTCTCGTGAGATATATTGCGGTACCTCTTCGGCGCGCAGCGTCTTGGGATAGCTCTCGCTGACGCCTTTGACCACCTTCACCTCGAAGTCCAGGTCCAGTCCTGCCAACAGCTCTTTGCGTCGTGGCGATGCGCTGGCAAGTATGATTTTCAGTCTCTTTGTTTCCATTTTCTTATTGTTCATAGCCTTTTTTTTCTCAGCGCAAATGTAGCCAAAAGTTATCAATGCACAAAAGAGCGACGGGTTAAAGCTGGTTAATAACGGTCAAGCCATAAGGATGAATCTGCTAGATAGGGGATGGATGGGTCTATAGTTTTTCGATGTCATCTATCGGCATTCCCGTTACCTTAGCGATCGCCTCCAAAGGCAATCCTAAGGTCTTCATAGCCTTTGCATTCTTTTTTCTTTCATCCGAAGCACCCTGCTCAATACCTTTTTCCATTCCTTGCTCCATTCCTTTTTTCATTCCTTGCTCCATTCCTTTTCTCATTCCCTGCTCCATTCCTTTTTTCATTCCTTGCTCCATTCCTTTTTTCATTCCTTTCAACTCTGCCGTATCGAGTACGTTCTTCATGTCGCGATAGACCTTCAAGCTGTCCTCGTAATCCTGACGTTCCTCAGGTGTGTATCGGGCTATCTCGGCCTGTTCAAAAAGCCGTGTGAAGATGCGCTCCTGCAAGGCTGCTGGCCGTTTCATCAGGCGAGAAAGGTTGTGAAGGACAAAGAGCCATTTGTCGTACATTGTTTTCAGTTCTTCCTCTTTCTTGGTAAACTTTGGCATCTCAAGATAAAGGAATGTCAGCTTGTCATAGAACACATGCTTGTCATCTACATCCACTAACTTCACTTCGTGACGAAGGCTGTCTTTGGGATATTCGTTATCGGGAAAGACGAAATCCAAAATTCCGACTGTGTAGACGCCTTTAAGTTTAAAATCCCAGATTCCTTTCTTACCTTGATTCTGGATAGGAAAGGTGGAATAGAATACACTTCTGTCCTTAAAGAACTGTTGCTCCGCTTTCTGCATCTCTACGATGAACGTCTCGCCTTTTTCGTTTTCGCAATATACATCAAAGATAGCACGACGGTCGCCATAGCTATTGCCAAGATTCTCACCATTCAAGTAAGTAAGGTCATTGATCACCTCCTTGCCCTCGAACAGCGAGTTGAGAAAGCTAATCAGCAGATCTTTATTGAGAGGAGTACCAAACAACTTCTTAAATCCGAAGTCTGTGTAGGGATTGATATATTTGGCACCTCCCATTTCTTCTATGTCCTGTATGCTTCTGTTTGTCATATCGTTGCCTATTTAGGGGTTTCATTTGCAAATATAGGTATTGTTTATGATATATGCAAATTATTTGGGCTGATAGTTTTTGATTCGCTCGGAAGAGAATGATGTTGCTTTTAGCCTTTTCAATGGACTTACTTACATTTCTGCACTGAAAATTTGTAAGATTCAAAGTAAAGCGCTATATTTGCCTCAGCAAATAAAGAATAATTATTATGTGCAGATATGAAGATATAGAAAGTTGGAAACTCTCTAATGGGAAATCCATAAAAGAGATAAACAATCATGTTCATGACGAGGTAGAGAAGATTTATCTTGACTCTTGGGCCAAGGGGATAGCTGTTCCTTATTTCGACGAAGATGGTAATATGTTCCTTGCTAATCCTGATGGTAGTGATGATGCTGTTTCTTTTGACGGAAAGACACGCGAGTACAAGATACTGAAACGTGTCGCGGCTCCAGGACAAGGTAAAATGTCATACTTGTTGAGATAATGAGCGGAAGACCCGAATTTATTTTAGTGGCAGGACCTAATGGCGCAGGAAAAAGTAGATTGGGTCCGTTCTATTCAAAGGTCAAAGCCTTTGATGGGGATAAACTCGCTTTAGAGCTTCGCAAGAATCATCCGGAATGGAACTCCAACTGGATAGATGGTTCCGTTATAACCGAACTAATGAAACAAAAAGATGATGCAATCAAAGCGCATAAGGATTTTGCATTTGAAACTAATTTTTCTTCACATCTACCTATCACAATGGCTAATGAGTTTAAGAGAGAGAACTACAAGTTGGTTTTCATCTATTTTGGCTTATCCTCGATTGATGAGTCTGTAGCAAGAGTTAATCAAAGGTTTGTGACTGGTGGCCACGATATTACTTATGAAACGATAAAGTTTAATTTCGTTGAAGGTGTTCGGCAAACACAAGAGAATCTTTGCCTTTTTGATAATATTCTACTCAAGTTTCGCAAGTGAATGAGCATACGCTCAAGCTGCATTAATATTGTATAGTACGTAGAATTTATGGAACTTCGGATTTTCCTCAACAATGGCAGAGAGCAGCTCCTCGGCGTCAGC